>QMNH01000023.1 GCA_003647675.1 Candidatus Falkowiibacteriota bacterium
AATTAGATAGAAACGGCGATCCTTCGGGCTCAATAAGCTGCGAGCTTTATAGTGCGGATGGCTCCCCCGGCTCGCCCGACACTTCCCTAGCGGTATCTACTAACTTTATAAACGCTTCAGAGCTGCCAACCTTTGATAATGATATATATTTTGATTTTAATTTTGACGGCGTAGAAATTATCATGGGAACCTACTATTATATAGTATTAAAAGCTTCCCAGGACAATGATGCAAGCAATTATTTTTATTCCGGATATGACGGCAATGGCACTAACGCTATCTATCAAACTGACGATTCCCCTGTTTCCTGGACAGTAAAGGATTCGGGTGCTCAAATAAACTATAAATTGCATCAATCCAGAAGTGATTTTATGGGACTGGCTTCTTCTACCCCCACGCTCGCGAATTTTCTTGATTCAGAGGGTTATAATAATGTTAATTCGGACGATAATGTTAATTACGAAGTATTGTCTAACCAAATTTTGGATGCGAAAAATGATATAGAATTTCAATATCCCGGAAACTTTAAAGATGGTAAATTTGGCCGTTCAGTTGCCTCAGGCGATTTTAATGGAGATGGAATTATAGATATTCTGGCAGGAACTGCCAGTTCAACTCTTCACGAAGTTTATATTTTCTTTGGAAGAACAGGACAACCAATGACTGCTATATCTTCGGCCGATGTTACTTTGCAATATCCCGGAACGGATGATAGCGTAAATTTCGGATATTCTGTTGCCTCTGGTGATTTTAACGGAGACGGATATGATGACGCGCTAGTGGGAGCATATAATGCCGACATCGGAAGCAGCAACGAGGGGAAAGCTTATATATTTTACGGCTCTTCCAACTTATCAGGGCCAGACAGCTCTGCCGATTACACAATGGAAGATCCGGACAATGTTGCTGATGATCGTTTTGGTTTGCAAGTTACTTCCGGTGATTTTAACGGAGACGGATATGATGACGCTTTGGTGGGGGCGTATTGGTCTAATATTGGAAGCAATAATGAAGGTAAAGCACATATTTTTTACGGTTCATCCAACTTATCAGGAACAGACAGCTCTGCCGATTACACAATGGAAGATCCGGATAATGTTGAGAATGATTATTTTGGCTATTCTGTTTATTCCGGTGATTTTAACGGAGACGGATATGATGACGCTTTGGTGGGGGCATTTAGTGCCGATGTTGCCGGAGGAACCGGCGACGATGACGGTAAAGCCTTTATTTTCTTGGGCGAGTCCGGACTTTCCGGAATAGAATCTACGGCCGACTACACGATGGAAGATCCGGATAATGTGGCTCAAGATTATTTCGGCGTCTCCGTGTCCGCCGCCGATTTTAACGGAGACGGGTATGATGACGCTTTAGTAGGGGCATATTTTGCTGATGTTGGAAGTAGCAATGAAGGAAAAGCACATATTTTTTACGGTTCATCCGGTTTATCGGGAACAGATAGTACTGCCGATTACACAATGGAAAACCCAAACAATGTTTCACTCGACTATTTCGGCTGGTCAGTTACCGCCGCCGATTTTAACGGAGATGGATATGATGACGCTTTGGTGGGCGCGTATAATGCCGATATTGGAAGCGATAAAGAAGGAAAAGCATATGTTTTTTACGGTTCATCCGGTTTATCGGGGACAGATAGCACCGCCGACTACACCTTGGAAGATCCGGATAATGTTATTGCTGATAATTTTGGTTATTCTGTCTATTCCGGCGATTTTAACGGCGACGGATATGATGATGCTTTGGTAGGAGCGTATCAGGCCGACGTTGACGCAGGTGATAATAATGGAAAGGTTTTTCTTTACAATGGAGGCAGTTTTGTAGATAACACAGAATACGTAGTAATAACCGGCGATACCGGTGATTCACTTTTCGGCAGTGATAACGCTTATGCAGGCGATGTTAACGGCGACGGATATGACGATTATATAGTCGGCGACTATGAATCTAACTCCGGAACCTATACCGATAGTGGTGGCGTTTACCTTTATTACGGCGGAAAAACAGTAAACACTTCATATCTGGCTTTTTACGGCAATGAAGCTACCGCCGGTTTTGGTGTAGACGTAGACGGCGGCGATTTTAACGGGGACGGTTATTCCGATATAATTATTGGCGCTTACGCGCACGACGCTGGAAGTTCTACGGCGTCAGATATAGGGCAAGCTTATATTTATTTCGGAGGGCCGAATATAAATCCGGCTTCGCCGGACGTAACCGTTTCCGGTGATTATAATACAATTTATTTCGGCAATTCAGTAGCCTCGGCCGGAGACGTTAACTCCGACGGGTATGATGATTTTTTGGTTGGCGCGCCTTATTATCCAGCTACAGGCACTAATCGGGGCCAAGCCTACCTTTATTACGGTGGAGCAACTATAAGCACCAGCTCGGTTATAACAATTTCCGGCAGTGAGGATAATACTTATTTAGGTTTTGATGTCGGCAGTGCCGGGGACGTAAATGCCGATGGTTATGCGGATTTTATAGTCGGTGCCTATATGCATGACGCCGGCTCTTCCACAGCCGCAAATTTAGGGCAAGCCTATATTTATTTAGGAGGGCCCGATCTCGATTCTACCGCGGATATAACACTGTCGGGTGATAACAACAATGCCCGTTTTGGCACGGCAGTAGCCGGAGCCGGAGACGTAAACGGCGACGGGTATGATGACGTTATTGTCGGCGCTTATGCTCATAATAATTTTGGCACCGAAGATATACGCTGGGGACGGGCTTATCTCTATTACGGCGGACAGTCAATGGATAATATTCCTGATTTTACCATGCTTTCAAACGAAGCCATCGCTCGGCTGGGACTGGCAGTGAATAAAGCCGGAGACGTAAATGGCGACGGCTACGCGGATATAATTGTAGGCGCGGATGCTAACGACGCTGACGGCACTGAAACGGAAGATTTTAATAACCGCGGGCAGGCTTATGTATTTTTTGGGTCTCCCCATATAGGAACCTCGTCAAACGTTAATAGCGCCGATATTATTATGTCGGGCCTGGCTGATAATGATTTTTTAGGACTTGACGTGGCTTATGCCGGTGATGTAAACGGCGACGGCTACGATGATTTTATAGCTGGAGTACAGGAGTATACCGGTGCCGGCATGTCATATTTGTATTTTGGCGGTCAATCCGAATCCTATCCTATGTATAGTTTTAAGAATCAATCTTTATTTGAATGCAATACTTTAAATTCTATTACCGCAACCTGGGACGGCCAATCTACAGCCGGAGCAGAACATAAAGATATTAAAATGGAATTATTCCATTTCGGCACAATTAACGCCTGGGAATTGGCAACCGGCACCTCTATATTGGCAACAAGTACAGATGGAACATTAATTATCGCGACAACTACTAGCTTAGGCGAATACTGCGATGCAAACGACTGGTCTTATTGGCGGGTTTACCAGGAACCAACCAGTAATTTTTCCCAGATTTTCATGACCGACTACTGGAACGTTGATTTTTCTTATCCCCAGGCGACCACCAAACCTTACCGTATGGAAGGGACGATTAAGATAGAAGGAGAGGTTAAGTTTGAGTGATAAACATGAAGCATAAAATATGGGAGAGTATAAAGTAGAAAGTAATAAGAAAAAAGTTATAAGTATTAAGCGATGGAAAATAATAAAAAATTAGAAATATAAATCAAAATGCAAAAATCAAAAATAAAAATAACAATTCAAAATGAAAAATAGTTATATAAATAAAGATACAATGAGACTAAAGACAGGCCTTAAAAAACTGCATCGCAGTTTCAGGGAAAACAAAATAAAACAATGGTTTAGACCGGCTAATATCCGCGCGATTTTAACCATGCCCAGAAATTGGCTCCACATCGCCGGTCTGGCCATATTTATGTTGTCTGTTTATTTTTTAATATTCCACCCCCTGCCCCAGGCTAATAATAAAATAGAAGTCAGCCATACCGAATCAGGTAGTCCGGCCAGTATTACTATAACTAACAAAGAATTTAAAATAGAATTGCAGGATATATATTCGGATATTGATGAGGCTGTATTCAGTGATCCGGCCAGGGCTAATCAATATATAGAGGCGATTAGCTATAAGGCTAAGAAAAAGAATATAAATACAGTTAATAATAAGAAAGTGGCTCTCAGTAATATAAATACCAATATAGTCTATATGGATGATTCTAACCTGGAATTTAATAAAGCTAATTTAGAGCTGAAAAAGCAGGATAATAATAAGTACATAAATACCATTTTATATTGTGCTGATAATGATTTTAATAAAAAAACCGGCGAATGTACTAATTGGCAGATATCGGATATAAAGCCGGAAAATAAAGATGATTATATCAGTTTTACCACTTATCATTTCTCCGCCTATGTCGGCGCTTATTTGGAAATTATAGATGTCCAGTCCAATCTGACCAAGGGCGATGTCTGGGAAGTCAGGTTTCAGACCGAGGGGCTAGACAATCTGGAAATAGAAGCCGTGGACGGTACATTGTTTGATATTGATATAGAATTTATTAGTGTAAGTTGTGGTGAAACCGAGATAGCAAGCGAGAATATAGAATGGCAGAACCAAAAATTAATAATAGCTAATTATTCCTGCGATAATGAAATATCCCGGATCAGGAATCAAACCATTACCGGCGGCCGGCATTGGCTTTCGTTCAGCTTTGGCTATACGCAAGGGGTACTGGCCCATAATTTTGCTTGTGATTCGGGTGATTTGGATACGGATTGTTATGTGACTACCCAGCAATACTTGGGCGACGGGGATGAGATATCGGGTAGTGGTAATTTAATTGTCCAGTCCGGTGGTGATTTAACTGCTAGCAGTTCGGCTACTTCCGGCACCACTTACGGCAATTCGTTTGGGATTGATATGGGTGGGGATATTACTATTCAGTCTGAGGGGATGATTACCGGGAATGTGATGGCTACGGCTACTGAGATTGATGTGCAGGTTGGAGGCAGTATTGATGTAGATGAAAAAGGTTATCAAAAGCAAGCCGGTTTGGGCGCGGGTATATATGGGGGCGTTAGTTATTGTGGTACCGGAGCCGGTCATGGAGGTACAGGGGGGAAACGGCCGGGTAGAGAAAATGGGCCAATTTATGGTTCTACTACCTATCCGACTTTACTAGGTTCTGGCGGCGGTAATGATGAAGACGGTTCTGGCGGTGGTTATGGCGGTGGCGCGATTATATTAAGTATAAGCGGTACTACTACCATCAACGGAATAATATCAGCTAATGCCGGAGATGGGTATGCTGCTCAATGCGGCGGCGGATCAGGCGGCAGTATTTTAATAGAAACTAATACTTTAGCCGGTATTGGCACAACTTCCGCTGTCGGAGGTAAAGCTTACGAGTCTTGCGCTGCCGGCGGCGGCGGCGGCCGGATAGCGGTTTATTATACAACCGATAATTCTTCTCTCAACTATCAAGTCTATGGCGGGTATAACGCTGGCTCTAACACAAATTATATGGGCGGTGGCGGTACAATCTACAAAAAATCATCCGCCCAGTCCCACGGCGATTTAATTATAGATAATAGTGATCGTTATTATACCGGGGTTTATGGAGAGATTTATCATGGCAAAACAGAAATTTATGATGAATTAATTGTTGACCAGTTAACAATAAGTAATAGAGGCTTCTTTAATGTTGTTGCTAGCACCAACCTTACATATTCTAGTTTAGATTGGTCTAATGAAGCTATTATCGTTGATAATGGCGGTAGTTTTACTTTATTCGCTACTGGTACGGATATATATATTGCTACTACCTCTATTCTAAAAGCTAATACCGAAAGAACCTGGGGAGATATTGAGATTGATGGTGTGTTGACTCATAGCATAAACAGCACTAATCCGGACTATTTAATGAATTTAACCGTTAGCTCGGTTTTAATAAATTCAATTGGGGAAATAAACGTAAACTCTAAAGGCTACCAAAACCAAAACGGATTGGGTCAGGGGGATTATGGGGGAAGTGGTCAGTGCGGTAGCGGTGCCGGCCATGGGGCTACAGGAGGCGCGGGCGCGAGCAGAACAAATGGCGCGGTTTACGGGTCTACGACTTATCCTGTTTTATTAGGTTCTGGTGGTGGAAATGATACTAGTGGTGCCGGGGGCGGGTATGGCGGCGGCGCGATTAAATTAAGTGTTTGCGGTACTACAACGGTGAACGGACTAATAACAGCTAATGGTGGAGATGGGTTTTTTAATCAATGTGGCGGTGGATCAGGTGGTAGTATCTTATTATATACTGATGTTTTAGCCGGAATTGGTACTACTTCAGCTATCGGAGGTAAAGGCGAGGAGTTATGTACCGCCGGCGGCGCCGGCGGCAGGATAGCTGTCTATTGTACAACCGATAATTCTTCTATCATTTATCAAGCTTATGGCGGGTATAACGGCGGCACAAACACAGACAGAATGGGGGGTGCTGGTACGATTTACAAAAAGTCATCATCCCAGGATTACGGCGATTTGGTTATTGATAATAATGGCCGGGATGATGAGGACGACGCCTATATAGGCAAAACCTATATAAATGAAGCTATTACCGTTAATACATTAACCATTCAAAACGAGGGTCATCTAGATATATCCAATACTACTAATATTACCCATACTATTTTTAATTGGACCGATGCCGGTAATATTACAGACAACGGCGGCACTCTGTCCCCATTCAGCGACAGCGGTAGTCTAACAATTGCCACTACTTCCCGTTTGCATGGAAAAGTGATTAGGACATTTACTGATTTAACCATAAACGGCACCATGATTTTATACAATTATAGTACCTCTAGCGCCGGTAAGCTGGATATTTCCGGGGATGTTATAATCGGTTCCAGTGGAAAATTAACCCATTATAAAAATTCAACCGCCCAAACTCATGTTATTAATTTGGAGGCAGATAATTTAACTATTGATAATGGCGGCATGATTGATTTAAGTGCTAAGGGCTATAAAGGGCAAAGCGGGCCAGGCGCGGGTGTGTATGGAGGCTCGGGTTATTGCGGTACTGGAGCCGGCCACGGCGGTACAGGCGGTAAGCGCGTAAGCAGAGCAAGCGGCCCCAGCTATGGTTCTACCACCGAGCCGAGCCAGTTAGGATCTGGCGGCGGAAACGATAATGATGGTTCCGGCGGCGGGTATGGCGGCGGCGCGGTTAAATTAAGCGTAAGCGGCACCACAACAATAAACGGAATAATATCGGCTGATGCCGGGGATGCATTTATCTCTCAATGTGGTGGCGGATCTGGTGGTAGTATTTTATTATATACTGATGTTTTAGTCGGTATTGGTACTATTTCAGTTATCGGAGGTAATGGCAAGGAGCTATGTACCGGCGCTGGCGCCGCCGGCCGGATAGCTGTCTATTATACAACCGATAATTCTTCTATCATTTATCAAGCTTATGGCGGGTATAACGGCGGCACGAACACAGACAAGATGGGCGGTGCCGGCACCATTTATAAAAAATCATTATCCCAGGATCACGGCGATTTAATTATAGATAACAGTGGCCGGGACAATGAAGACGGTGTTTATGTGGGAAAGACAGTAATAATCGATACTCTGCCCTTGAATACGTTAACCATCCAAAACTACGGCCATTTATATGCTTCTTCCATGTCCAATATTACCTATAACACGATAAGTTGGTTTGACGAGGCGATAATAGAAGATTACGGTGGTTTAACGACTATGTTTGATGGTAGCCAGAATATAATTATAGCTACTACTTCTCGATTATACGTTAACACTGCCAGAAATTGTAATAGTTTAATCGTAAACGGAAAATTATCCCATTGGTATAATACGACCGTGGAAGAAAACAAAATAAACATAACCGCCACTAACGATATTACGATTAATTCCGGCGCTACAGTCAGCGTAAATGGCAAAGGTTATTCCGGCGGTTACGGCGACGGCGCTGGTTCAGACCAGGGTGGCTACGGCTCCGGTGCCGGTCATGGCGGTAAAGGCGGAGCCACGGCTGATGGGGGTAGTTCCGGCGGTTCCACTTATGACTCAACTACCACGCCGGTAAATATCGGCTCCGGAGGAGGTGATGACGGCGGCGTGACTGGCGGGCCAGCCGGCGGCGGCGCCATTAAATTAACCGCTGGCGGCACCATGATCATAAATGCTAATATCAGCGCTAATGGCAATGACGCCACCAATGAAGATGGTGGAGGCGGTTCTGGCGGCTCCATATATTTGATTTGCGATACGTTAGCCGGTTTAGCCATCCTGTCATCCGACGGCGGCGAGCCACAGGAAGCAAATGCCGGCGGCGGCGGCGGTGGCCGTATTGCCCTGGATTACAGTACTTATAATGCTACCCTGACATTCAGCGTGGACGGTGGTGGCACCTCTTATCCGGGCGCGGAAGGAACGGTTTATCCGGACGCTAATCCCACGATTTCCACCCAGGACGCTACCAGCATCCAGATGACCTCAGCTACCGGCAACGGCTCGGTTGACTCGCTGGGCATAAATAGTATAACTGAACATGGACATTGGTGGGCTACCAGCACAATGGCTTCCAATACTCCCATATCCCATTGGAAAATGAACGATAATTTAGATAGCACAACAGTTATTGATTCAGTTGGTGAAAATAACGGCACTGCTTCTCAAGATACATTCGCAATGGCCACGTCAAGCGGTAAAATAAATAATGCATTAGTTTTTGACGGTAGCAACAGAATTGTAATAGATGATAACGATGAGCTTACTTTCGCAAACGCACTTTCTATATCAGTTTGGATTTATATTGATTCATTATCTTGGAGTGATAGAACGGCTATAGTAACTAAATATAATCATAGTACCAATCAAAGGGGTTATGTATTGGGACTAGGTAAAAATGGAGACTCTGATAAAAGCAGTTTGTGCTTTACTGTTTCTCAAACAGGATCAACTTTTACCGGCAAAGTGGTCTGCGGTACTACACAATTACAATCCAAGCAATGGTATCATGTGGCGGCTATTTTTGAAGCTAATCACGTTGAAATTTATCTTAATACAGATGAGGAAATTGATGATACTGATTCAGCAATAGCGGATTTTATATACAATAATTCCGAGCCTTTATATATAGCTTATCATGTTAGCGAAGGTACTTATTTTAATGGAATTATTGACGATGTCCGCGTTTATGATTATGTCCTAACAAGCAATGAAATATCCCAAATATATAATTCCGGCGTTGGCACGGAATATTCAGACGCCTTTTCAAACTATTCGGAACTAGGCGCCAAATCATCAACCGGCGCGTTTCAGTCCCCGCTGACTGATTTAATAATGGACACCACCTACTATATCCGCTCCTACGCTACTTTGTCCGATAGCTCTACTATCTATGGCAATGAGGTCCAGTTTGATACCCCACTTCCGCCGAAATACCATGTTGAAGGGAAGGTTAAGATGGAGGGAAGCGTGAAGTTTAAATAAAAACATGGAAGATTGTTTTTAAATATTTATTATTCCATCACCTCTTATTTAGAATTTAATGTTATTTTTGTTAATTACAGTTTTACCGCTGATATGACCCCGTAAAATTGTTGCGCAATCACGAAGTAGGCGCTGATTACTACGCTGATATGCCGCTGATAAAAGTATTAAGCAATGGAAAATAATTAAAGAATTAGAAATATAAATTAAAATGCAAAAATTAAAATGATAATTTAAAATGTAAAAATAATAAAAATAAGATAAATAAGAAGAAAAAAATCAAAATGCAAAAATCAAAAATCAAAATGACAATTTAAAATGCAAAATTGTTATATAAATAAAGATAGAAAGTTAGAAGTATTAAGTATCTAGTATTAAGTATTAAGCAGTTTATTTTTATAATTATTCGTGGTTAACGTATTCGTGATTCGTGAAAATTAGTTTCATATTCGTTTAATTCGTTACTAAACATGGCAAAAACACAAAAAACAAAAGAATTATTTAAACGATTTAAACCGGAATCCATCCGTGCCTGTTTAACCATGCCCAGAAAGTGGCTCCACATCGCCGGTCTGGCTATATTTTTATTGTCTGTTTATTTTCTCATATTCAACCCCTTGCCCCAGGCTAATAATAAAATAGAAATCAGCCATACCGAATCAGGCGCTCCGGCCAGTATTACTATAATTAACAAAGAATTTAAAATAGAATTGCAGGATATATATTCGGATATTGATGAGGCG
>QMNH01000024.1 GCA_003647675.1 Candidatus Falkowiibacteriota bacterium
ACGTCCGATACGATGTCCCTGTAATCGAAATTATACCGTATCGAGGCGTCAAGGATCTCGTCTTCGGCTATGGTCTTATCAACCGCGCCGGCCGGCCCGGTAATAGATACCGTCCATTTCAGGTCATCGTCGATGTATATCTTGCCTAATATGGTCTGCATTATGGAGGTTATGAGTGATTTATAGGTAGGAAAATCGTTTCCTGAAGACTCTGGTATGGCCAAACCGATCTCGTCTGTTATCGACCCTTGAAGTGCCGTAAACCCGGCCGCATCGATTTCGGCCTCGGTTAGCCCGAGGTTTTTCAGCAGCTCGAAAAGTACAACGACGCCTTGCGTGAGGTTTCCCGTCTCGGCGCTATCTGCGCCAAACGACGGGCCGCCTAGAGTTACGGTGTTTTTCTGCCCATATATCCTACAATATAGCGCGTCAAACGGGTCTAAAGGTGACGTAATCGATGGCGTTGTCGTAGCCTCGAAATTATCGACCAATACAAACCCGGCGACCTTATTTACGGCGTCCGTGTATTCGGTATATTGTTTGCCGTACTGGAGGTCGTAGACTATGCCGCTTTTAAACAGCGTCAACGCGCCCACGAATGACCGCTTGACTACCGATCCGGTTGCGGCCAGTACACCGATAGCGGCGTGGTCTATATAATGGCTGCCGGTTTTATTAACGCCGGTTATATTTACAAAACCATCCGAGCCAGCGCCGGCACTACTATCAATCCACACTGAGTCGCCAACACGGAGGCCATCTGCACTGACGACGTAAGTCCTTATGGTAGTAGACACCGGACTAGCCGGGACGGTTGCGGAAACCGAGCCCAGATTAGTTTCATCTGAGATACAGATATAATCGCGGTTGCTGAAAAGCCCCGAAGCCTCTGCATAATCAATATTTACCGGCACGTAGCCGTCTACGACACCGCGTACGGTGCGGATAGGGCGACCGTCGAATTGAGGATCAAGTAAAGGAAAACGAGTAGTGCTGTAAAAGCTAACACCCGTCGAGTTGCGGTATTCTTCGGCGAAAATATTTGTGCGGTCAAGTAGATTAAAAATGACATTGTCTTGACTATAAGTTATAGATTTTACTATGCCCCGGTAAACCTGTTTAATGTTGGCTGTCGTCAATGGGCCGAGGTAATGATACAGGTCTATGTCGGCCTGATAAAAAGAGCTGTCGTAGATATGTTTTTCAAATAGATGCGTCACGTTTGCCATCGATATCTGTGTCGATTGCGTGGGCAGAAAGCCGAAAAGACTGTCCGAAGCGGTTGAGCTTATCTGCGGGCTGCGCGTTATCATTGGCTCATAATAGACGTCCCTGGTTGTTGAGTCTAGCGGGTTGCGGTTAAAATGCGCGTCGAAAGTCCCGAACCACATTTCATAGGTAATCACAACGTCACTTGAAGCCGGATCTGAGCCGATATCTATATAGACCGTGTCGGCGTTCTCATCAAAGAACCAGTCGCCGTCTGACAGGGCCGCCGTAGTCGCGAGGTCTTTCTCTGCGCCGTCAACGTCCAGGATAACGCCCTGACCGTAGTCAAAGCCGGCGCTATATTTCGTCCCTGAAATAAGCGACCAGCCCGTAGTGTCGGCAAACCTGCGAGGTTTGAACACAGCCAGATATTGAGACTCTATACCTTCATTATCGATGTTAGCTGCATAGGTCAAAAATCAGCCCCTACTAAGTACAGTTCAAACGGTGCGCGGCCCATTGACGGTGTCGTTGGCGTATATGCCGCCGTGTAAACCGGGTCAGGCCAAGCCTTGCGCCAACTAAGATGGCTGGTTTCAAGGTAGCTATAACTATCGGCGGCCATAACGAAGCAATACTCGTCTGCGCCGTTCATGGAAAAATCTGTAAATTCGAAATATATTTCTTTAACGGCGTTGTCTTCTGTGGTTAAATCAGCGATATTCCACGTTGTCGTGGACGACGCCAACAGAACACCAGGCGCATCGGCGGTGGCGTCTTTGTCCAGAGAGTATATTTTCATCGTTAAATTACTAAACGTAGGCGCGTTATAGATAATTATCCAGGTTCTGACCGCCTTTAGTACGATGTCTTCAACTGGTTTTATCACTTGAAACTGGTCTGTATTTGCCAGCTCTCCTGACTCCCACCGCGAACCGTAAACTGACCAGACCATTATAATTGCTCCAATAGTTCCATAGACATTTGATAATTTCCAGGGCTTACAAGCTGATAATTAGGCGCTCCTGAGAACTTACAATACCGCACGTAATAATTAGACGACGAGCTAAACGCCGTTTCAGAATCGAATACGATAAAAAACGGTTGGCTCACGCCGAAGTCGTCGAAAAACGTGTCGAGGTCTTCTTTTTCGGCGACCGTAAGGCCAAACCACTCAAGTTGAAATTTCTCGGTTTTCTCTCTGATGTCTGAGAACACCTGCCCGCCTTCGCTTGTTACGCTAGGGCTGCGGTCAACATATCCGCCTCGAAACGGAAACTGAGGCTTCCCGCGTGTTCCCTCGAAATAGTCGCCCAGAAAACACGCGCCCAGCTCGACGAACCCCTGCGGGTTATTGAGGTCGTCAATCTCCAACCGCCAATACCGTAAAGCTTCCGTATGTAGGCCAGCCGTGTCGATTTCTATAATAGCCCGCCCGTTATATGTCAGCGTCGTTTCATACGAAGGCGACGACCACGCGTCAGTCTCGTTTGCCTGAAGTTTTAGAACTGAGGACGGCGCGATTTTAAGAGGCTCATTTCTAGGGCCGATCATTATAAAAGCCTGCGGGTTGGTCGATATGCCCATATCCCATTTAATCCACTCTTCGGTTGCAAGCCTTAACGTATCGGCCGTATACGTCAACGCGCCCGTGTCGTCGGGCGTATCAAAACCCATCTGCGCCGCGAGCGTCGTATTCAGTGACCAGCGCAGAGTGAATAGCCCGGTGCCGCCAACGCCGTTGGATGTGAATTTGAAGCGAAACGTATCGGCCTCCTGGACTATCGTATAAGTCGAAGCCGCCGCAACGGCTCCGTCCATCTTTGATTTAATCTCGGCTATGAGCAGGTCCGAGCTGGCATATGTGCCGACAGTAAGCGCGGCGGTCAGGTCAACGCCGCTGGTTTCTTGAAAAGTCAGCACGTTGTTACCTGTCGTTATCTCCCAGTAGCCGTCTGAGCGCCAAACCTTGCTTCGGCGCTGCGCGTTATATAGATTCTCTGCTAAAAAGGCCGACTGTTCACTTGATACCGTGGCGTTCGATACGACGTCGGCTGCAAGGAAGTTTGTTTTCATTAGTAAAGTGCCCATTTATGCCACCCTAAAGCCTTGTCGGTTGAGGTTTAAAAGCACTTCCGCAAGCTGCGCCTCGCCTATATTGATAGACAGGTTTAGATTCTGATCGCCGCCATGAGGCGCTACGGCGTTCTCTTGGCGGTTGATTTTGTCGGCCAACCCGTCAATGAGTTTAAATAGGTTATCAGTCGTCTTCGGCGGCGTGACCAGCTCGCCTGATGTCAGGCCAGCGTCAAACGAGTCGCCAGGAAATCCGCCAGGAACCACGCCACCGCCTGCGAGGCCGATCTTTTTAAGTGCGCCGCCACCGCCTCCGCCTCCTCCGCCACCGCCGAAGTTTTTAAGTGCGCTCTCAAACGAGTTTAGCCAGTCGGGTTTTGGAAAACTTAGTTTCAGGGCTTTAATCTTTTTGACACTTATTTTCCATTTCGGGCGTTTGACGCTAACTAAAACGCTAGTCGGAGGTATGACTATGCTCGACGAAAACGACGAGCCCATTGATTTGCCAATGGCTACCGAGCCCTCTAAAAACCCTCGCGCTATTGATTGGCCGATTGCGGTGCCGGCCTTAGATAGCCCTCTGGCCAAACCGCGAACCAACGCGATTGCGATTGCGGGGACAGCGGCGAGCAGGGCTTTTACGATGCGCTCCAACCCACCTTCTATAAGTAAGCTGTCGATGAGAGCGGCGACAATTTCGCCACTTGCGGCCGCGATGCCTTTGGCCAATGCCTCGGCAACCGGCCCGATGTTTGCGGCGATTATTTCCATCAGTGGCGCTATTTCATCGGCCAACATTTTTACTATGGACGGCAGATTATCAAAAACCGCATCGATTACTGCGGGCAGGCCCTTGAGAAGCGCTTTAACGGCTGGCCCAAGACCAGCGAGAAGTTTTGCCACCACGTCCGGAAGCCGCTGAACCAAAGCAGTTACCGCTTGAAGCAAAACGTCAACTATTGCTGGCGCGGCCTCGGCTATTTTCTCGGCGATAACTCCGAACAGGTCGCCGACCGAGCGCGCAAGTTGCGGCAGACGGGCTATGAAATTTGAGAACACCTTGTCGAATATTTTCGGCAGATTTTGAACGGCGTTTGATATGCCTTCGACAAGCTCGCCGAATAGCTTATCGAAATTCTCCAACGCCTTAACAAACTGTTGGGGCAGCCCTAAGACCGCTTGAAGACCCTGACCCAAAATGTCTATGAACTGCCCGCCGAATATTGTACTAAACGCTTTTGCGCCGTTTGCGATTGCGCTGCCGACCGATTTACCAATAGAGCCGAGCGCGCCAAGCACGTCGTCTGCAAATCCTAGGAGGTCGCCGGTTTCAAGCTTTTTAAAAGTCTCCTCGAATCCTTTGACTAGAGGCCCGAAAAGCTTGTCGCCTATTTTTGAAAACCCGCTTTCTAAGAAATTTCCAACGTCTTGAGTGAATTTATCTATGCCAGTTATCTTTGGCGTCAACGTAATTGTTGCGTCTTCTGCCGCTTTTTTTGTCTCAACGACCGCCTTTTTAACATCGATAAACGACAGGGCAAGCTGACCGACGAGGGTATTTTTCTTTGCCATTTTCTTAATGGCGTTGTCGAGTGTAAAGACGCTATCGGCAGCCTTTTCGTTTTCTTTAGCTACCCCGGTAATACGCTGTTTTGTTCTGCTGTATTTATCTGCTATACTTCCGATCAATCCAGGGATACCGAGAAACGCGCCAGCAAAGGAGTCTTTTAAAATGCCGACCGTATCTATGGTCTTTTTGGCCTGGTCGTCCATTTTCTTATTAGAGCTGGTTATCAATAGAAACCCTTTGACGAGTTTTAGCTGGTCATCAACGAGCTTTTCAAATACTAGCGCCACTACTAAAAGTATCTTACCGACTTGTTTCATGCTGTTTAATAGTGGTGTGAAGTCTGCCTTTTCTACATTATCGATAGTTTCTGCTAGGCCCTTATTTGCCGCCTTAAGAACGTCGGCAAAAGGCCCTTCGCCTTTAGTCGTAAGCGTAAGGACTAAATTTCCGAGGTTATTTCTTATCTTATCAACCTGAAACCCTATAGAGTTTTCAACGTCTGCGAAAGCGCGGTCTGCTGCGCCCGCAGATTTTGTCATGGCGTCTAAATTGCCGGTGAGTACCTTTGTACTCTCTGACGCAAGCGACTGAACAGCTAACAAAGCTTCTTTTCTGCCTACGAGTTTCAGTATCTTGGTAGCGTTACCATCTACAGAGTCGTTTAGGTCACGGATAAAATCATCGAATCGCTTGGTTCCAAGAGCCTGTACGTCAAACGCCTCGGCGACTGCGCCGCCTTGTTTTTGTATGTCGGCTTGGTTTTTAACCAACGCGCCCAACAAACTGTTAAGCGCGGTAACGGCTTCTGAAGTACTTAGGCCCTTAGTCGTGAGTGCTGCCACGGCTGCGGATACGTCAGAAAATCCAAGTCCTACTGACTTCGCTATTGGTAGCACTTTTCCGAGCGAACTCGCTAGCTCATCGACACGCGTTTTGCCGAGTCTCACCGCCGTAAAAAGAGCGTCTGCGGCAACCTCGGCGTCAAGGTTTTCCTCGGCATAAACATTCAGCGCGGAGGTGAGTATATTAACGGACGCTTCTGTAGATGATAGACCGCCAATGGCCAACTTGTTTGCGGCGATTAAAGTCTTTTGCGCCTTGGTTGCGTCGGTAATACCGGCTGATATAATCTGATAGAACGTTTTGGCCTGGTCTGTCGGTGCCGTGCCAAAAACTCTTGCCGTCTTTATAAGCTCGCTGCTGAGTTTCTGGTTAGTCCTTACTGAGTCGTTTGCGATTGAGCGGATTTCTTGAAGCGCTTTTGAAAATTCTCCCAGTTGCACTACTGCCGATTTGATGCCCTGGAATGTGAGAAAGGCGCTGGCTATGCCTAGAAACTGAGTCTTGAGGCCGGCGAAAGCGTTTTTAAGGCTCCTACCGACGCCCTCCATTTTACTTACTGACTTACTCGCTGTCGTCTGTAAGTTCTTAAGCGCGGTTTGAGCGCCCTTGGCTGATGCCTGTATGTTAATATTGACTGTCGCCATTACTTACGCCTTTTATTTTCTTCGTCTATCAGCTTGTCAATCTCTGCCGCTATCGTCAAAAAACAATCCGCTGTGAAACCGTCAAGCTGCCCGAAGTCGTCTGAGTATCCTAACTTCGCTAACCTCTGGCGAGCGTTGTACTCTGAAACCAAAGGCGCGGCCTCGTTAGTAAGGCCGGTGCCCTTATAAGCTGCGCGGGTCTGTGTTCGTAGCGCAGCCTTTAACCGTTTCCCAACGGTATGCCCTGGATGATAATCGTGGACATGTTGTTAATAAGCTCAGTGCCTTCTTTGCTGTAACCCAAATCATCGACCGTTTTAATTTCAAGCTCACCGCATTTTAAATTAACGGTCTTGACGTGTTTTTCAACCAAGTCAATTAGCTTAATGCCCTGCTCAACTTCTGAGCTTTTGCCGTCAACCATGATTTCTTTGGTTATAGTCATGCGCTCTTTATATGTCGGTATCTGAAGCTCAACGTATCCCTTGAAGACACACTCGACGTCGTTGCCTTCAAGGTCTTTAATCATCTTTGGTTCATACTTATAAAGTTTCATTTTTGGCCCCCGCTTTAAGCAGTGAAATTATACAAAACTAAGGTAAACTTCTCCGTTTCCTGAGTCGTCTACGTATGCCGTAAGCTCCATCTCAAGGGAAGCTAACCCGTCGTCATCGGTGACGCTAAAACTCGACACAACTGCGGTCGGGAGATAAAGGCAGAAACATTTTCCGGCCTGCCAACTTCCGCCTGACTTGGTGCCGCCGATGTAACAAAACCTGGTCTCTGAGTTTTCGCGCATACGGCGAAAAGCGTCTGCGTCGTGTTGGTTTAAAAGAGCAGATACCGATACGGTAACTTCCCGAGCGTTAATGATTGAGCCGGACTTGCCAGAAGCCGCACAAATCGACAAGATGTCGCGCTTGGTGTCTGACAGAGTAAAGTCAACCGAAGCCGCCTCGAAACACGTCAAATCGTCAACTTCGCCGATCAAACACTCGTTGTCTTTCGCAACGAGAGGATCGCTTGAGTCAAATGTCGGCGTGTAACTTGCTGACCAATCTTGCGCTGTGTCTGAGCTATAACTGGTCGCGGCTGAGTCATCGGCAGCGTCGTCGAATCCTAAAAGTGTCCCGATGTGCAAATCAGTGCCGTCTGCGCCCGAAGCCCCGGTTTTCCAGAGCAGCGTTAATACCGCAGACGTGGACGTTGATATTGTAAATTTTCCTGCGCTGTCCGAATAGCTACAATCATGTGTCTCGGCAGTCTGAATAGTATTCATTGCCGAGGCAATCGCGGCTGCCAGCTCGTGTGGATCTTTCCAAAAATCAGCGGCCACTGCCGTTGCGAACGTTCCGTTGTCGTCCGTGAAATCCAGGTTATAGTTACTTGCTGTAGTCTGCATCGGGTTGAAAAAATACTCAACGCCTTCGAGTGAATAATTTGAATTTATTAATTCGCCCGCCGCCACGCTCATAGAAAATTCTGTAACTCTCGCGCCGGCCATTAGCTGGATACAACCTTCATTTCCAACATAATTCCAAACCGATAGGGTCTGATGGCCTGAGTTTGCGGGGCTGTAGGTAACCGCACGGCCTAGTTCAACACCGACACCAGGAGCAACGGCTACGCCGAAGCCTAAGGTCAGGTCGTCTGAACTGATAGAATGGATCGGGCGGATATTGAACCCGTTCGTCGAGTCCTGGATTCTTAACGCTTCTCCGCGTTCAAAGCTTGCGCCTTCTGCCGCGTCTACTTTAATAACGCTGGTAGTACTCGCGGCAACGGTGTTATATTCAGCCGCCGATACAGACTCAGTACCAAATGCCGCTTTAAGCAGCTCGTTATAGTTCGGGGCCGCTGTCTGGTCGCCACTTGCCCGCAGGTAATGGCTAAGGCTTGCCGTCGGAGATTCTAACCCGACGATTGATTTAGCCTGCCCAAGCGAACTTTTAAGCTCTGCGTTCTCTAGGTTTTCAAACGCGGGCTCCATTGTGAAATCATCTTGAAGGGCTATAAAGTCAGTAGCGCCGGCAGGTATTACCGGTGTCCCTTCAGTGACTTCGGCCATTAAGGCCAGTACTGAATTTCTACTTTGAATACTCATGTCGTAACCTCCAGGTATTCAGTTGATATAAAAAGCTCAGTTAATAAGTACTTGTTACGGTCGCCCTCCAAGTAGGTTATAGCTGAACTGCCTAAATATAATGCTTTCATTGTTTTTCCAGATAGGTCGCTATCGGTTTCGATGGCTTTTACTATCTTAAATTTGTCTTCAATAAGCGCTTTCTCAAGTGCGGCGTGGCCGACTGCGTTGGTGTCTGTCGTTGTGACCTGGTTCATAATCGGGACGACGAACTGTTGGTCGATCGATACTTTATTGCATCCAATCTTGCGGTTTGTATTCGTATCGTCACCGAACGCCACGCCGTAGCCTTTGCGCAGGAATAGCTCCGTGTTTTCGTCTACGTTATAAGGGTCTGGAAGGCGCACGTAGTCAGTCAACGCCGCCTCGATTAACGTTACAAGTTGGTCATATATGTCAGTTATAGCTGTCATCTGCCTACAAATCCCGACCTTTGCCGGCGTTCTCTATACGATAAGTTGCCGTCGCGGTCGATATCTACGTTAAAAAAGGTCATATTAAACGAGTCGTTATATCTTGAGTTGGCGTCTTTTCTGTTCTCGATATATGCGCGGCCCATGCCCCGGTATATAATCTCTGCGGCCTTGTGTATGGCCGGGTCTTCAAATCGTTCAAAGTCTAATATCTGTGACGGTGATTTGATTATATCAGTTTTTCTGAGGTCGTCTATAAGGTCTTCTGCGGCGATAAAATGTTGGTCGTTCCAGTCTGTTTTGCCCGAAGCGAACGCAAGCTTAAGGTTAGCGTTATTGAGATCCGGGTATTCGGTATACATCGCGTCGTCGGAGGCGAATTTATGGCCTAAATATTTTAACTCGGTGCCGGCCGCCAAATCTGCACTGAAATTGATACGCAGCCAGTAGCGATTATAAATCCCCACGGCATCTACGCCGGTCACGTCTTCGGAGTCTTGCTCCATATCCCAGCCTTCGTTCCGATCGGTTTTCCACTGGATAACTCCGGACTGCGCAAGCGTTACACCGGCAGCCGACGTATGGTCTAAAAGGTCTACGGCTGAAACCCAGTCTTTATTAAACCAAATATCAACCGAAGCGATAGACGCCTGGTCGTTTGCGGTCGTTACCTCAACCCATAGATGGTTTAGCGGCATATCTGACGCGACGTAAAGCTTGTCGTCGGCTGTGACGTAGTCCAACGTTACCGACGAGCCTCTAAAGTTGTTGAGATCGACACTAAAGTCTATCTCGGTGCCGTTATCGTCGAATATAATCCTTCGATTAATTAACATCTTTAACCGCCTCGCTACTCTTAAGAAGCGTATATAATTGTTTTGGAGTGACCATATCTAGGTTATCAGGCCAGTCGATGTCGTCAATGATATTCATGTCTTTAACTGCCTGTATTAGTTC
>QMNH01000025.1 GCA_003647675.1 Candidatus Falkowiibacteriota bacterium
ATAATTGAAAAAATTAAAGAAAATAAAAATGAACAAAAAGGGGAGTTTGTGGTGGTGATAGGGAAATAAGATAGTATAAAGTATTAAGCATAAAGTATTAAGCACAAGTATTTGTTCCTCTTATTGTTTATCTATTATTACTAAAACGTTTAATATGAATAAAAAATTTTATATAACTACTCCGATTTATTATGTGAACGATAAGCCGCATATCGGGCATACTTATACTACGGTAGTGGCTGACGCGCTGGCGCGGTTTCACCGTATGATTGGCGATAATACGTTTTTTTCCGCTGGAACCGATGAACATGGGGCAAAAATAGAAACAAAGGCAAAAGAGTTTGGGAAAAAACCGAAAGAGTTTGTTGATGAAGTATCTGCCCATTTTCAGTTTATGTGGGATGAATTAAACATATCTAACGACGGTTTTATCCGGACTACAGACGAAAAACATAAAGAAGCGGTTAGGAATGCCCTGCTTATAATGAAACAGAACGGGGATATTTATTTGGGAAAATATAAGGGGCTTTATTGCCAGGGCTGTGAGCAGTTTTTACACGAAAAAGATTTAATTGACGGACTATGCCCGGATCATCGGGTAAAGCCGGAGCTACTTAGCGAAGAAACTTATATGTTTCGGATGTCTAATTATTCGGACGTTTTGCTTAAAAAGATCGAAAGTGATGAATTAAAAATCCGGCCCGAATCAAGAAAAAACGAAATTTTAAGTTTTTATAAAAATGAAGGATTGAAAGATATCTCTTTTTCGCGAAAAAATGTTAAGTGGGGAATACTGCTGCCGTGGCGGGCCAGCCACACGGCGTACGTTTGGGCGGACGCGTTTTTGAATTACCTGACAATTCTTGGCTGGAATGGAATAGAAGGCGAGTTTTCTTCCTCTTACCAAAAGGGAGATGCCCGGAGGGCAGAGGGGGTTTTTTGGCCGCCAGAACTTCAACTCATGAGCAAAGATATATTAAGGGTGCATGCTACGATTTGGCCGGCCATGCTTTTGTCTTTGGGACTGCCGCTTCCCAAACAAATATTTGTCCACGGTTTTTTTATGGTAGACGGCCACAAGATGAGCAAATCTATCGGTAACGTAATAAGGCCTGAGGAGCTAATAAATAAATACGGCGTTGACGGCACGCGGTACTTATTGATCAGCTCGACAACTTTGGGTCGGGATAGCGATGTTTCCTTTAATAAATTTGACGAAAAATTTAACGCGGATTTAGCTAATGGTTTGGGTAATTTAACTGCCCGCTCTTTGGCATTAGCCATAAAAATGAAAAAAGCCGGCATAAATCCGGTTAAAACCAAGGGGTCAGCTGAAAAAATTAATGATAAAATATTTGACCATCGCGTTGATTTGATGTGGGAATCTTTTATAAGACTGTTAAATAATACGGAGATTGACAAGGCCTTGGAATTAGTCATGGTTCAAGTAAAGTTTTTGGATAATTATTTAACCTTAACTAAACCCTGGGAAATGGAAGTTGATAAAAGTAAATATTTAGGGCAGGTAATTTATAATGTTTTAGAGCGCTTGCGCCATATCGCTTTGATGTTATGGCCTTTTATGCCGGAAACAGCGGAAAGGATTTGGTATTGCCTAGGGTTGAATCCGACTGACGAAATGAAGAAAGATTTTAAAAAAACGCGAGAATGGGGCGGATTAAAAATTAAAACAAAAATTAAAAAAAGCAGTCCGCTTTTCCCACGGATTTAATTATCTTACTAATTAGTAATTATAATGATAAGCATTATAGACGCTATTTTATTAATACTTTTATCCGGCTTTGTTTTTTATGGATTATTTTTCGGATTAATCCGCACTTTCGGCGCTTTTCTAGGTGTTATTGTCGGCGCGATACTGGCTAGCCGGTTTTACTTATTGGCGGCGGACATTATTGAACCGATTTTTTTCGGTTATGGGAGCCTAGGAAAGGTTATTACTTTCCTTGTTTTATTTTCTTTGATTAACCGTTTGGTAGGTTTGGGTTTTTATTTAATAGAAAAGGCTTTTAATATAATATCTATTATTCCTTTTTTAAAGACGATTAACCGTTTGGGCGGGGCAGTGCTTGGATTTTTAACTGGTGGGCTTGCGATTGGCTTGGTTTTATTCGTAATTTCCCGGTATGCGTTACTAGAGCATTGGATTGGAAAATGGCTGGTTGGCTCTAAATTAGTACCTATGTTTTTAAAATTTAATGATATGTTATTACCGCTTTTGCCTGAAATGTTAAAGAAATTGCAGAGCCTTATTTAATAAAATATTAGTAAAAAATGAAAAAAGCGGAGATAATAAAATAATTAAAAGAGCAAATGGAAAAAATAAAAATTGATTTAGAAAATATAAAGAAGGAAGATGTAGCGCTTGTAGTTAAATACTTAAGGGAAGGTGGGGTGGTGGTTTTGCCGACAGATACTGTTTACGGATTGCATTGCGACGCTAATAGCCTAACCGCTATTCGAAAAATATATAAAATTAAAAAAAAGACCAAGCAAAAGCCGTTGCTAATTTTAGTTAATAGCATGGCGATGCTGGAAAAATATTGTTTTTTAAGCAGGAACCAGAAAAAAATTATTAATAAAAACATAAAGCAAAAAAACAGAGCTGAAACCGTTGTCTTAAAAAGCCGAAAAGTATTGCCCTTGGAAATAAATTATGGCCTGGACAGTCAGGCGGTCAGACTGTTGTCTAAACTATCCAATTCTTTTAGATCTGATTTTATTAGAACTGTAATAAAAAAGCTAGGAACGCCTTTAGTCTCAACCAGCTTAAATATTTCAGAAAAAAAACCTTTAAATGACCCAGAAAGCGTTTTAGGATATTTTAAGACAGATAAGCCGGATTTAGCGGTAGACGCGGGTAGAATTCTAGGAAAACCCTCCAGAATATTGGATATAAGAGAGCGGAAAATAATAAATGTATTAAGAGAATAATTATTTTAAAATCATAAGTAGTTAGTATGTAAAAACTGGTACGAAGTTAAGAATTTGAGATTTTCGCAGATTTTTTATAAAATTTTTTGAAGTGATATGGTAATATCAGCGAAAACAATTTTATAAAAAATATGTGAAAATATTAATTTTTAAGCCGTGCTAGTTTTTACACATTAACTAAGTAAATAAAAGTTGAAAATTAGCTAAATTAATTAGGGCTTGCTTATTTTTGAATTTCTTATTAAAATATAGAGTAAGCCATTAAAGAAGGGTTATTTTAATAAATTAAGTTTAAAGAAAACTATGGGATTTTTAGATTCAATCAAAAAATTATTTGGCAAAAAAGAAGAAGAACCTCAAACAGAACAACAAAGCGAGCCTACTGAAGCTCCGACAGAAGAAGCTTCAACGGACGAAAATCAATCAGCCCAATAATCCTAACTGCTAACTATTCATATATAATTAAATACCATGTTTATAGACACGCACGCGCATGTTAATTTTAGTTTTTTTAAAAATGACGCGGACAAAGTTATACAAAACGCGTTAAATGAAAATACTTGGATAATTAATGTCGGCGTGGATTATAAAACCTCTAAAAGAACCCTGGAATACGCCAATAAGTATGAAAAAGGCGTATTTGCGGCCGTCGGGCTCCATCCAATGCATTTAGCGTCTATACGCGCCCAGGGTGATGATTACGATTTTACAACCAGAGGCGAGGAATTTAATTATGATATTTATGAAAAGCTGGCAAAATTTGAAAAGGCTGTGGCTATAGGCGAAGTTGGACTGGATTATTATCATTTGGAAAATTCAGAGGATATTAATAAGCAAAAAGATAAACAAAAACATGCCTTCAAACTACAGCTAATGCTTGCTCGCCGGCTGGATTTACCGGTTATTATCCATTGCCGGCAGGCTCACGATGATTTAATTGATATTTTAAGCGATTTCAGAAAAGAAAACATAGAGTTAATTCCGAAAAATAAGCCTTGGGGGGTTATGCATTGTTTTTCCGGA
Source organism: Candidatus Falkowiibacteriota bacterium (assembly GCA_003647675.1). Taxonomy (GTDB): domain Bacteria; phylum Patescibacteriota; class Patescibacteriia; order Patescibacteriales; family UBA12075; genus B7-G4. The sequence continues at coordinate 3,976 of QMNH01000025.1, forward strand.
GACGAAGATTTGGCCTGGAAATATTTTTCTTTAGGCATGCTTATTTCTTTTACCGGACTTATTACTTTTTCCCGGCAATGGGATGATTTAATCAGAAAATTGCCTCATGATAAGTTTATGATTGAAACCGATTGCCCCTTTATGACTCCAGAGCCCTACAGGGGCAAGAGAAATGAGCCTATATTAGTAAAGTATGTGGCTAAACGTATTGCTGAAATTAAAAAATTGCCCTTAGAGAAAGTTGCTCAAATTACAACGGAAAACGCCAGAAAATTTTTCAATATATAAAAATTAGGGTTGACAATTTGGTTATTTTGGTTAAAATTTATATATAGGCGAAAGAACGTATAAACCAAGGAAGCTTATGCTTCTTATTTATTTTAGCTTAAATGGCAGATAAGGACATGGGAGAAGAAAACAATAAGAGCGCCTGGTGGCAGCCGGCGGTTTTTATGTTTTTACGATTGTCTGTCTGGATAGCAACCCCGGTTTTACTGGCGGTTTTTTTTGGAAAATGGCTTGATAAAATACTTGGAACCGAACCATGGCTGTTTCTCGTGCTGGTCGGGACTGCTTTTTTAGCTTCTATGTTCATTTTAGCGAGAGAAGTTACTAAAGAATATAATAAAATAGAAGATAAAAATAATAAAAACAGTAAAAGCTAATATTTTCTATATGGATAACGCGAGCGAAATAACAACTGGCCATAATTTAGAAGCGATGCAGACCGAAGTTCAGCATGAGCATACTCTTTTCGCGGAACCACTTTTTAATATCGGTAGTTTTACCGTCACAAATTCTATTTTTAATTCCTGGATGGTAGTTATTGTTTTGATTTTAGTAAGTTTGGCCGTGAAGTCAAAAATAAAGGAAATTCCCCGGGGCTTGCAAAATGTTTTTGAAATGATAATTGAGTGGTTTTTGGGTATTTTTGATACAATTACCGGTTCGCGCGCGCGTTCGCTTAAATTTTTTCCGTTAGTTTTTTCTTTTTTTATTTTTATTTTAATTTCAAATTGGATAGGCTTATTGCCGGGTATCGGTTCAATTGGTAAAATAAGCATGCATGAGGGGCACCGGGTTTTTATTCCTTTTTTTCGTGGCGGAACGGCTGATTTTAATACGACCCTGGCTTTAGCTATTATCGGTGTTGTATTTTCCCATATTTTTGGCGTAGCAACTGTAGGAATTTGGAAGCATATAAATAAATTTATAAACATTAAAGCGCTAATAGAAATACCTAAAAAAGTTAAAAAAGATTCGACGGTTTTATTTGTCAATCCGATTAATGTTTTTGTTGGTTTTATTGAAATTATAGGCGAGTTTGCCAAAGTGGCATCGCTTTCATTCCGGCTTTTCGGAAATATATATGCCGGCGAGGTATTGCTGGCATCCATGGCTGCGATATTTGCTTTCGGTCTGCCGGTTCCATTTATATTTTTGGAAGTAATTGTCGGCTTGGTGCAGGCATTAATATTCGCAATGCTGATATTGTCATACTTAGTAATGATGACCAGCGTGGAAGAACATTAACTAGTTAATAAAGTTTATAAAGTAAAAAGTTGAAAGTAAAACTCTTTATAACTTTCTACTTTTTACTTTATAACTATAAAAATTTATGGAAAATGTTATGATGGCGAAAGCTTTAGCTATTAGTATCGGCTCGATCGGTCCAGGGCTCGGTATTGGATTTATCGGCGCTAAAGCCATGGAAGCGATTGGCAGAAATCCGGAAGCAACCGGAAAAATATTAGTGCCAATGCTTATCGCGGCCGCCTTTGCTGAGGCGATTGCTATTTATGCTTTAGTTATAGCTTTTAGCATTAAATAATTTTGGCGGTTTTACGGACTGCTTCATCATTATGATGGAGCAGGGGCAAAGCCGGCAGGAGTTATTAGTAGATCAGTAAATTAGTTAATTAGAAATCAATCAATTAAAGTTAATATCTATAAAATCTAATTAACAAATTAACAAATCCCTAATTAACCAATTTTTAATTAACCAATTAACTATAACCACATGGACGCGTTAATAGAGACATTTCATATTGACATAAAGCTTTTGATAGCCCAAGCCGTTAATTTCGCAATTGTAATTTCGGTTTTGTATTTTTTTATTTTAAAACCTTTAATAAAAACCATGAAAGACAGAACCGTTAAAATTGAAAAAAGCATGGTTGACGCCGAAAAAATTGAAGAGCGGCTAAAAAAAACCGAAGTTGAGCATAAAGAAACGATTAAAAAAGCTAAAAAAGAAGCAAATGCTATTTTGGAAAAAGCCCAGAATTTAGCTAACGAGAAAAAAGACAAAATGATTATTAAGGCCAAAGAAGAGATCGGGCAAATAATTAACGAGGAAAAAGCTAAAGTTCAGCAGGAAAAAGCGGCCACTCTAAGAGAGATAAAGTCCGAAATTGCCGGCCTAGTGGTTGCTACAACCGAAAGAGTGCTAGAGGAAAAATTAGATTCTAAGGCCGACAAAGATTTAATCAAAAAAATTGTAAAATCATAATCCGAATCTCTCTACGTTTCGCGTGAGCCTTGCGAAGCGTAAATAAATTAGAATTATATATATATGGATATTACGCCAAAACAATACGCAGCCGCGCTTTATGATAGCGTCAAGGAAAAGAAAAAAAATAATTTAAAAGCAATTTTAAAAGAATTCGTTAAATTTTTAGCTGTTAATAACGATATTTTAAAATCAGAAAAAATAATTTTAGAATTTGAGAAAATTTGGAATAAAAAGAATAAGATAGTGGAGGCCGAGATAATAAGCGCAGATGTTTTAGATAAGCCTACTGTTAAATTGCTAAAAGAGTATATTGCTAAATTATCAGGGGCAGAGCAGGTTTTTAGCAGTCAATTAGTAGAAAAAAATTTATTGGGAGGAGTAGTGGTAAAGTATGGTGATAAAATAATAGACGGGAGTTTAAAAACAAGATTAAATAATTTAAAAGAAGAAATGATAAAATAATTGGTAGTTTTTAATTTTTAAAATTAGTATTTTAGTTATTAAAAATTGTTTAAAAATTAAAAATTAAAAATTAAAAATTTATTAAATTATGTCAAATACAAAAGATTTTATTGTTGAGGAATTAAAAAATCAAATAGCCGGCTTTAAAACCGAAGTAAAAGAGCAGACTGTCGGTACCGTAATTGAAGTCGGCGACGGGATCGTCCGTATTTCCGGATTAAGTGATGTTATGATGTCGGAAATGATAGAGTTTAAATCCGCCGATAATCGTCAAGATACGCCAAATGAAGCCAAGAATCAAGTTTATGGGGTAGTTTTGAATTTGGAAGAAGACAGCGTTGGCGCGATTGTGCTTGGTAATTTTGAAAGCATAAAAGAAGGCGATACGGTTGTATCGTTAAAAAAAATTCTGGAGGTGCCGGTAGGTGATAATGTTGTCGGCCGGGTAATAAATCCGCTGGGAGAGGCTTTGGACGGCAAGGGCAAGCTAGATACGGATAAATTTTATCCGATTGAAAAAATCGCTCCGGGTGTGATTACCAGAGAGCCCGTAAATAAACCGGTACAGACCGGCATCAAGGCGGTTGACTCTATGATTCCGATTGGACGGGGACAAAGAGAATTAATTATCGGTGATAGGCAAATCGGGAAATCAGCGATAGCGATTGATACCATAATTAACCAGAAAGGCGAAAATATGAAATGCGTGTATGTTGCTATCGGCCAGAAAGAATCAAAAATAGCCAGTATCGTCGCTAAACTGAAAGAGCATGGCGCCATGGATTATACGACCATTGTATTGACTGGCGCTTCCGATCCGGCGTCGCTGTCTTATATCGCCCCTTATGCCGGCTGTGCGATAGCAGAATATTTTTTGGATAAGGGCGAGGATGTATTGATTGTTTATGATGATTTAAGCAAACACGCGGTCGCTTATCGCGAGATATCCCTTTTATTGCGCCGTCCGCCCGGACGCGAGGCCTATCCTGGCGATGTTTTTTATCTGCATTCACGGCTTTTGGAGCGTTCATGCAAGTTGAGTAAACAATACGGCGGTGGTTCTATTACCGCTTTACCGATCATCGAGACCCAGGCCGGAGACGTTTCCGCGTATATTCCGACTAATGTAATTTCTATTACTGATGGGCAGATTTATTTGGAGCCGGATTTATTTTATCAGGGCAACCGGCCGGCCGTAAACGCGGGACTTTCCGTATCCCGGGTCGGATCGGCTGCGCAGATTAAGGCCATGAAAAAAGTAGCCGGAAAAATGCGTTTAGAAACCGCTCAATATAGGGAGCTAGCGGCCTTTGCTCAATTCGGCTCTGATTTAGATGAAGAAACGATCCAGAAACTGGAGCGGGGCAAGCGGTTGGTAGAAATATTTAAGCAGGATCAATACGAACCATTGCCGGTCGCTAAACAGGTTTTAATATTTTTTTCAGCCATATCAGGGCTGCTTGACAGCGTGCCGGTAGAAAAAATCAGGCAATTTGAAAAAGATTTATATAATTACGCCGACACATCCGGTGAAAATGTATTAAATGAAATAAGCGAAAAGCAGGAGATTGATAAAAATTTGGAAGAAAAAATGAAAAAGCTGGTAAATGACTATAAAGACACTCTTGATTATTTGTTAAAAGATGATATAAGCAAGAATTAATATATTTATGGCAAGCACTAAAGATATTCAAAGAAGAATAAAATCCATCATCAGTACTAAAAAGATTACAAAAGCGATGGAAATGGTAGCGGCCGCGAAAATGCGGCGGGCGGTTGAGGCGGTTTTGCAGACTCGTACTTACGCTAATTTAAGCTGGGAGATTATTTTAAACTTGTCCCAGGCGATTAATAATAAAGGCGAAGGCTTACACCCGCTTTTATCCAAAAGAGAAAAGATAAAGAAGATTGGAATAATATTAATAACTACTAATCGCGGATTATGCGGCGGTTTTAATACCGCGATAGTAAACAAGGTGAATGAATCAATAAAAAAGCATCACAGGGACGGAGAAGATGTTATTATCGAAGCTGAATTCGTTTTAATGGGCAAGAAAGGCGCTAATATTCATCATCATCATGGGCATAAAATCGTAGCCGAATTTCCAAAACTGGATTTAGCCAGCGAAGTTAAAGAGATCGTGCCGGTCGCGAAATTGGTTGTAGACGAGTATTTGTCCGGTACATACGATAAAATCATGGTAGCTTATACTGATTACGTTAGCACGTCAAAGCAAGTGCCCCGTATTAAGCAGATTTTACCGGTTGATATTAGCACCGAGGAAAAGTATTTGGGGGTCGCGGGCGAAGATACGCGCATCGGCGTGGATCATGATTTTATAGAAAAGAAAAGCATAAAACATTTGACTAAAAATGAATTCATATATGAATATACTTTTGAGCCCAGCCCGTTTGAAGTTTTAGATGAAATGGTGCCACGCTTGATTGAAATTCAATTATACCAGGCTTTATTGGAAACGAACGCCTCTGAGCACAGCGCCCGCATGACTGCCATGCATCAGGCCACGGACGCGGCTAATGACATGGTAGACGAATTGACTTTATTTTATAATAAAGCCAGGCAGGCTTCTATTACAGCCGAAATCGCGGAAATATCAGCTGGCGCAAACGCGCTGGCAAAATAAAAATTTCGTTGAAACAATCGCAATAACAGTAATAAATAAATTTTAATAAATAATTAGTTAGTGTGAAAAAACTAGTGCGAAGTTAAAAATTTAAGATTTTTGCAGATTTTTTATAAAATTTTTTGAAGTGATATAGTAATATCAGTGAAAA
>QMNH01000026.1 GCA_003647675.1 Candidatus Falkowiibacteriota bacterium
CGACCCGTAAATATGAGAATAAAAAATCCAAAATAAAAACGGGTCGCAAAAAAATATTTTTTTAGCTTTGCTTTTGTAGATTTGCCCCTTGGCGTCTGTCTGATATACCGTTTTTAAACTAAACATTGACTCTAGAATATTTATATATTCTCGGGTGGTCAGATGCGTCCTGGCTTTTGTTTTTTTGCCAAGCGTCCCGTAGCCTACCGGACTGCCCAGGTTCTCTAGTACTTGCTCTAAAATTTGCCTGAATAAAATAATATCACGTCCCAGCTTCGCGAAATCAGCCATAAGCCAATACAGATAATTACTATATCTTTCCTGTTTTACGGCGCCATAATTATTAAAGTCATTAATAGCGGAAATAAACCCGCCGGTTAAAAAATAAATATCCAAATAATAATCCAGTTTTTTGTGATATTTTTTAAAATTTACCGAATTTGCTTTTAATTTTTTATATAGCTCGGGGTTTAATAATTTTAAAAACTCCCCGAATTCTAAACTGGAAATTAACAGGTCTTTTCTGATTTTTAATTTATTTTTTGACGGCGCCAAAAGCGATCCGGTGGCCGCCACTGTAACATTTTTAAAAAGTCCGGCGCGCTTTAGGAAGCCAAAACCTTTTTCCCAATCCTTAACCAGGGTCACTTCGTCAATAAATATGTATAGCCGCTTAGTAGTTTTATTTTTCTTGCGCCGGTTATTAATAAAAATTTTTATTAATTCATTTAATTGCCCGTATGTACTTATGTTATGACAGGAATAATAAAATACATTTTTCGGCTCTTGCTTTTTTTTCTTTACTAAATTTTTTATTAATAATTTTATTATTGTTGTTTTTCCTACTCCGCGCGGACCCTGCAGGACATAAATATTGTCCCGGTTTAAATCTATTTTATCTGTGATTTTCGGCTGCCATTTTAATTTTTTGCTGTTATAAACAGCCAAAACCGGGTCAAATTTAAAACTTTTCCCTGCCCACCATGGATTTTGGATTGCTAAAAAATTTATATCTATATTCATATTTTTATCCGTATAGTATAATTTTAACATTAATTTCCATTTTTGCTAAATTTAAAATAAATATTCCTTAATATAAAACAGCAAAAACATAAAGTTTTTGCTGTTTTTTGCTAATTTTACTAATTACCAGTCTTACTAATAACTAAATTATCCCAACTTCTCCCCTAAATAACTATTCAATTCACTAATCTTCACTCGCTCCTGTTTCATTGTGTCTCGATCCCTGACCGTCACCGCTTTATCATTTAAACTGTCAAAATCAACTGTCACGCAATAAGGAGTTCCAATTTCATCCTGCCGCCTATAGCGCCGGCCGATTGATTGGGTTTCATCGTATTCGGTAATAAAATTTTGCCTGGTTTTTTCCCAGACTTCGTTAGATAATTTTTGTAGCTCTTCTTTTTTGGATAAAGGCAGAATCGCGACTTTTATCGGCGCTAAAATTTTCGGCAATTTAAGAACCGTGCGTGTTTCGGTTTTTCCGTCCGCGGTCGGCGCTTCTTCCTCAGTGTAAGCGGCGCTTAAAACCGCGAACATGGTCCGGTCAATACCAAATGTCGGCTCCATAACATGCGGAATGAATTTAGTGCCGTCCTCGCGGGTAACGCGCAAATCTTTCCCACTCTTTTCCATATGGCATTTAAGGTCATAGTCCGTGCGATAAGCGTTAGCATGCAATTCTTTCAAGCCGAAAGGAAATTTATATTCAAAATCTATTGTCCGCTTTGAATAATGGGCCCGTTCCCCGTCCGGAATTTCATGATAATACATGTCTTCTTTGTTTAATCCTATTTCGGCCCAGTATTTTTCCATCTCAGAAACCCACATCTCAAAAATGTCCTGCCACTTATCTTTTTCCGGGTCAAAAAAGTATTCAAACTCCATTAAATTAAATTCACGCAAACGGAATATAAAATTACCCGGCGTAATTTCGTTCCGAAAACATTTTCCCATCTGGGCAATACCAAAGGGCAATTTACGGCGGGTAGTCTGCATCATCTGCTGGAAATCAACAAACATACCCTGGGCAGTTTCCGGACGCATATAGGCCAGTCCCGTATTATCCTCAACCGGTCCCAGAAAAGTCTTAAACATTAGATTGAATTTTTTCGGCTGGGTCAGTTCATTGCCGTCTGGGCTTTTTATGCCTTCTTTTTTCATTATTTCCCACATTTGATCCAGGGTCATGCCCATCGGGTCATGCCCGTGATCTTCCAACAAATGGTCAACCCGAAACCGGTTATGGGTTACCTTGTCCTCGCATAAAGGATCGGTAAATCCGGCCACATGCCCGGACGCTTCCCAGACTTTCGGGTTCATGATCACCGTCGATTCCAGCCCGACCATATCTCCCCGCGATTGGACAAAAAATTTCCACCAATGACTCCGGATATTATTTATCAACTCAACCCCATAATGGCCATAGTCCCAGGAGTTGGCCAATCCGCCGTATATCTCGGAACCGGCAAAAACAATTCCTCTCCGCTTGCAAAGAGAAACAATTTTATCGGTTAATTCTTGATTACGCTCCACCTTTGGCGGCGCGCTTTGATTTTTTTCACTCATAAATTTTAAATTATTAATAATAAAAGCCTCGTTCCAATAACTAAATAAATTAGTTTCTAGAACGAGGTTTTCATGTTCCCCGCGGTTCCATCTAGTTTCCCCAACGTAACGTCGGAGCACCTTGATTTACCGATTAAACATATAAACAGAGGCGCCAATCTCTCTAAATCGGTTATTTTACTTTAATATATATTATTATAATGATTATTAACTATTTGTCAACTCTTTTTAATTAATCATTCGCCGCAAATGATTGATTATTTTTTATATTAAGTCCGCAATCCCTTCCGGGTATAATTTTCTTTTCTTTAATTCCTCTATTTCTACCCAAACCGCTTTGCGGCCTTTTTTGCTGTCTTTAATTTTAATATTATTTTTCTTATAAAATTCTTTATCCTCAAATTTTGCCTTAAAAATAAAAACTATTTCATGCATAGCAATTCCGATATAATTAAAAATATTTTCATTTACATCCAACAATTTAATTTCTTTTATTTCGGCTCCGATTTCTTCTTTTATTTCTCTTTTTACGGCCGCTTCAGCTTTCTCTCCAAATTCAATACCTCCACCTAAAAGTCGATAAAATTCTTCTTTCTTTACCTTATCCTTTGCTTTAAAAACCAATATCTTGTTTTTATGTTTTAAAAAGGCTAATGCCAATGGTCTAATTTTATATAATCTCATAAATTAATAAACATTATTTAATTATTACATTTCATCTAAAGTTTGGATGCCTAATAAATCAAGCCCGTTTCTTATTACCTGGTTCACGCTTTTAATTAAAGCTAGCCGCATATCACGGACCTCCTGTTCTGCTTTTAGGACCGGGACTTTATGGTAATAATCGTTTAACGCTTGCGCCAATTCAAATAAATATTTCGCTATTTGGGCGGGGTCATATTTTTCTCCGGCTTGCCTGACAGCTTCCGGATACTTAGCAAGCTTTAAAATTAATTCATGCTCTTCTTTCATATCAAGCCCTTTAAAATTAATTTTAATATTTTCTTTTTCTCCGGCTTTTTTAATTATGCTGTTTACGCGGGCATAGGTATATTGCAAATACGCGGCCGTAAACCCCTGGAACGACAAGGCTTTTTTTATGTCAAAAGTAATTTCTTGGTTAGCGCCGACTTTTACCATCTCAAATTTTATAGCCCCGTTCATAATAGCGCTAGCTACCGCGTCTATTTTCTTGCCGCTCCAATCCTGGCGGCGCTTCTCTGTTTCTTTTCTGGCTTGCTCAAATAATTTTTCGCGCAAATCCTCGTAAGTTATTACATTGCCGATTCGGGAAGACATCATGCCGGAAGGAAGCTTAACAAAATCGTAGCCTAGATGAATTAATTTTTCTTTATGTCCCAATAGTTCTAATATTTTAAATAATTGCTTAAAATACAAAATTTGACGCGTATCAACAACGTAAATCGACTTACCTGCTTTAAATTTTTTCTGCTTTTCTATCGCGAGCGGAATATCGGCCACCGGATAGGTAGCGGTTCCGTCCGAGCGAAGCACAACTAAAACTCCCAAATCATATTTTTCAAAATTCGCGATAACCGCGCCCTGGCTAAGTTCCAAAATGCCTTTTTTAATTAACTTATCAACCATCTTCCTCCCAATCTCCATAAGCTCACTTTCATAAAAAATACGCGTAAATTTTACTCCCAATTCCCGGTAAATATTATCAAACTGTTTTATGCTCCAGCCCCGGGTTTCTTTCCAGAGTTCATATTCTTTTCCTTTCCGCGATTCAATTTTTTTCATAATCCCTTCTATCATCTGTTTGGCAGTTTTATTTTTCTCGATTTCTTTTGTTGAACGAGCATAAACTTCCCCCAAAAAACGGCCCTTGTTTGCCGGTAATTCTTTATTTTTATAAAACTCCAAATATGCCCACAAGGTTTTAGCCGTATGAATACCAAAATCGTTAATATATGAAACCGGAATACTTTTATAACCGTTGGCGCTTAAAATCCGACTTACCGCGTCCCCGTAGCAGATATTCCGCAAATGCCCGACGTGGTACTCTTTGTGGGTATTGGCGTTTGAATATTCTATTAATACTTTTTCATCTTTCCCACTTTTATTTCGCCCATATCCGTCTTTTTCTTTATTAATTTCCCCTATAATGCCTTGTGCCAGTTTTGTCTTATTAATGCTGAAATTCGCGTATGGTCCGATAACCTTTATTCCGGAAATTATTCCGCCCACGCTTACCTTTGCGACCAGTTCACCGGCGACTTTAATCGGATTCTTGCCCAGCTTATTGGCTAAAGAAAAACAAGGCAGGCTTAAATCTCCCATATCTTTATTGGGCGGATATACAAAATCAAGCGCCTTAACAAATTTTCCATTCAACGCCTTATTAATTTCCCTAGCTATTTCTTTTTTTATTTTTTCTAAAAAATTCATAATCACATACACATAAGCATAACACGAAACATATGGCCCGCAACTCCAATAATTATTTTTTGGGTATAAATACAGCCTTAATAAATTGTCTCTTTCCTCTTTGTAGTAGTGTTCCTTCTTTTTTTATTTTAACTTCCATATTAATATCCTTGACAGCCTTACCATCAACTTTAATTCCTTTTTGCGCAATCAAGCGACGAGCCTCGCTTTTGCTCGCGGCCAGATTACATTCAATCAGCAATTCAATAATATTTTTACTTTCTACTTTTAACTTTCTATTTTCTATTTCTTCGGGCGCTTCTTTCTTCTGAACAATACTGATAAACTTCTCTTCTGCTTTTTTCGCTTTAGCTTCTCCATGGTTAATCTTCGTTATTTCATAAGCTAATTTCATTTTTAAATCGCGCGGATTAACTTTACCCTCTGCTAATTGCTTGAATATTTTTTTTACTTCAAGCATTGGCACTTTAGCGCATAATTCAAAACCAATGCCGATTACTCCGTCCGGCCAGCTCATGATTATGCCGTACATATTTTTCGGTGTTTCATTTAAAAATACCGCATTACCCTCGGTCTTGCCCATCTTCTTTCCCTTGTCATCTGCCAGTAGCTTAAGGGTCATGACAAACTTTTCTTTTTTATTTATTATCCTTTGCAAATCCCGGCCGCACATCATATTAAACATCTGGTCATTACCTCCAATTTCCAAATCAACGTCCATAGCGACAGCGTCATAGCCTTGAGCCAGCGGATACAAAAATTCATGCAAATAAATCGGTTTTTCCTCTTTCATTCTTTCCTTAAACATATCGCGGACTATCATTTGTTGAACCGTAAAATTAGAGCTTAATTCAATCAAACCTTTAAATGTCATCTTATCGCTCCACTTACTGTTATATTCAACACGCGCCGAGTTTTTACCATTGAAATCAAGGTAAGCCGAAGCTTCTTTTTTATAATTCTTGGAATTCGCCAATACTTGTTCCCGGGTCATTTTCTGCCTGGCTGAACTTTTATCGGTCGGATCGCCGATCATGCCGGTAAAATCCCCGATTAAAAATATTACTTCATGACCCAATTTTTGGAATTGAGCTAGCTTGTTTATAGATATAGCGTTGCCGATATGGAGCGAAGACGCGCTGGGGTCATAACCGCAATAAAGCCGGATTCTTTCCCCTTTTAACAGCTTCTTTTCCAGATCCTTTTTTGAAGGATAAATTTTTTCCACTCCCCGCTCTAATATTTCTTTTATTTTCTCTTGATTAGTGTTAACTTTTGTCATATTATAATTTTATTTATTTATCGTCTTTAAAGGCCTTGATATACTTTATTTTAGCTTAATCTGGACAATTTGGCAATTATACTGTAAGGTAAATTTTTATGCTATAATTAAACTATAAATTACTCCCATGAATAAAATTAAAATTAGCGCGATTTTAATTATTTTGGCTATTATTTTTTTCCCGTTAAAAATTGCGCTGGCTGATATAATATTACAAGGAGAAGAAAACGCTATTCAAACCGCTTCTCTTTTTTTAATTCCTGAAAAAAGCTCGTTTTTAAACCCCGACTATATAACTCTAAATTTAATAGTCAGCCCGGAAAACGCGGAAATAAACGCGGTAAGCGCTTATTTATCTTTCGACACTTCTAAATTACAACTTGTTAGCACGAATAAAAACAATTCATTTTGCTCTTTTTTTGTCTCGGAAAATATTAATAACGACTTAGGTCGTTATGATTTAACCTGCGCCACACTCGGAAACAGCGCCAGCACTACTTCGGAGGTCATAAGTCTGACTTTTCAAAAACTGGAAACCGGCTGGACTAAATTAAATATTTTAGATAATTCCCAGGTTTTAGCGCATAACGGACTGGGCACCAATATTCTTGGCTCTAGCGAGATACATAATATACTTCTGGTAAAATAATAATTTTAAAAAATAAAATGAGGCTAAATTGCTTAGCCTTATTTTTTTGTAAATGGAAAAGTAATTAAAAAATGTTTTTCTGCTCCAGCAGAATCTCCTGCAAGGGATTCTGCCGAAACGAAAGAAAGCCGAATTTTTTCGGCTTTCTTGCTTTATTGTTTTCTTGCTTTATTGTTTTATTTCAAAATCTCCTCCACGTCCTTTACTTCCTTTATAGACTTCTTCTCGTTAACGTCAACCGTCTTTTTTAAATTAAGCTTAGTTTTTTCTTTTTCTTTCCTGTAGCCAGTCTTGCCTTCATATTTGGCGAGCGCTAAAAATTCCTGATCAATCGCTTTTTTCATAGCCAAAGCGTTTTTATGTATTATCTCCTCTATTTCCAAAGTTTCTTTTTTTAGCCTTCTTCTAATCAAACCGGCGATATATAAAATAAGTAATACTATCAGAATAATCATAAATATCAAGCTAACAAATACCGTAAAATAATTTATCACAAACGACCCGACTACCGCGAACACCGGCGGTGAAACCAGAAAGCTTATTTTATTTGATGGACCGCTTTTAAGACCGTTTTTATTTTCAGCTTCTACCCAAACGACGTAGCGGCCATTATCCAATCCCGTATTGTATATGTAGAACCACCGGCCGCTAATATCGCTAGTAGTAGAGGCCGTGACAATAATCTTACCGGCTTTTTCTATATATACGTTAACCACCCCGCTCTCCGAGGCGGAGCCATTCATAAAAAATTGATCAGAAGATTTTATTTCACCGGAATAATTTTCTATAACCGGCGCTTTGATCGGTTCAATCGTAAACTGCGCCGTAGCCAATCTTTCGTTGCCGGCTTTATCGATCGCTTTAACCATGGCAATCTGATCTCCAATGTTTAAATTAGACACTTTGAAAGACTTGGCTTCCGCGTCGACTTCAAACGATTCTTTTTCCAAGCTGCCGGCATAAACTAAATATTTATCAAGTCCCGAATCCTTGTCACTGGTTTCAAAAAGTAATTCCGGCCAATCATCTTCCGCCGTCTGAACTTTTATCTCAAAAGGAAGGGGCGGTATAGTGTCGACCATTACCCGAAAATGCGCTGTTGTTCCCCATCGGCTGTCGTCTTTATATTTAAGATGTAAATACCAAGCTCCGTCTTTAACGTTTTCATACGTTTTCTCGCCGAATAACCCGTCTGATGACGGTCCGGGGTCAATAATCGGATTCTCGTCAAAAGCAATGCTTACCCCGGTTACTCCCTCCGGCAATTCCCATCTAAATACTACTGTTGTTTCGTTGTACCATTTGTCCTGATCCGCGTGGGTTGGGGAAGTAATGACCGGCTTATTATAATCAGGCTCAATCTTTTCTTCTTGCCTCGGAGCCTCTCCCGAAGCCTGCGGACTGGTTACTTTTGGGGAAATCGTGTAGCTGCCGCTGCCCATGCTGGCTAAAATATTGGTACCTTTGCCGTCATTGGCTAAAACCGCGCCAGAAGCAAACCGGACTTGTGCTCCCCCGGTTTTCTTGCCCCGAAAAGTAATAGTCATAATATGTCCGGCCGTTCCCTTGTAGGCCGGCGGGGGCAATCCGCCGCCAAAACTGATCGTGCCGGCCGGATTTGAATAAGACGGCTCCGTGGTCCAAAAAGGAAATATTGACCCGCCTTTCGAAACGCCGGTAACTTCCAGTAAATTATTATCAAAGCTGATTACGCCTTCAGCCGCGTTTACTACCTCACCGCCGGTATTAACCTTAACAGCAACCGAAAACTTCCCGCCAATAACATAAGTACCGGAAGAAGGCGCTAAATACAGGGAAGCGGCGGCGGCGCTGGTTTCCTGGACATTAAAAAAACAAACAATGATTGGCAAAAACGCCAAAAAAGTTATTTTAAAGAAAATATTTTTTATTAAATTGTTGTTGAGTCCGGTATTATTCCTCCTCATTTTTTCTCCTTGATTTTTTTCTTCTTATTAAAATATATAAAACAATAAATAGCAATGCAATTACTATTAATAATAACACGACTTTATGTATTAAGGGAAATTTAACGGTTTGCACCTTCTCTATGGGCGGAATATATTCAACAGTTCGTTCGTTTCCGGCCTTATCAACCGCTTTAACTTTTATTATACTGGTTAGGCTTTGATCTTTTAATAAAAACGGCATTTCTCCTTCCGTCCACTGGGGCGCCTCTTTTTTCTCGCCCAATAATTTCTCGTACCATTTTAGCTTCGGTAATTCACTGATCATTTCTTCCGGTTTAATCTCCAAAATTTCGTAATGATCAACGCCTGACTGCTTATCATTTGTTAAAAAAATAATATAATATTTTCCTTCAAAAATATCATCCCTTTGATGCAATTCTATGACAAACGGCTCCGGTGGAATATTGTCGCTGGCTATTATATTCCGCCATTCCTCATTACTGCCCATAGAAACATTTGAATAATTTATTTTCGCGCCCCTAGTTGTTAAATCATCCTCTGTTCCCAGTCCGTCATTCAATAAGGCTCTGGTTTTGGTGGTAAAATCAATTTCTATGACATTTTTCAATTCATCGCTCACTGTTAAGCTCGGAACCTGAAAAACTAAGCTCCCCAATATATTACTCTGTCCCGGATCTCCCGGAATTCGCCCACAATAGCCGCCAGGAATGCCACCGGCAAAATAAA
>QMNH01000027.1 GCA_003647675.1 Candidatus Falkowiibacteriota bacterium
CCGAGCCCTATTAAACAAAAAAACTTATCTAATTTTGGGTAAGTTTTTTGTGGTTTAAAAATAAATCGAATCTGATAGCTCTTGACAAAATATATAAATATGCTAAAGTAAGAATGTAAGAAAATAATAATATAATACTATGACTACTATTTTAAAAACCACTTCAAAAGGCCAAATTACTATTCCTGCCAAATGGAGGAAAAAATATGACACTAATCAATTTATTGTTGATATGAAAAATGATAAATTAGAAATTAGACCTTTGATCATTGAAGATAGAAACACAAAGAAAGAATATACTGTTTTTGACGCTATACGCGACAATAAAGGCAAGGGCTTAAAAGCTGAAGACCTTATTAAGGCTTTAGAAAAAATTTCGTAGATTTATGAATAAAATTGAAAAATTATTACGAAAAATTTCTAAAAACGAAAGAACTAAGCTATTGAGTCTGGTTGTTTTTATTTTAAAAAATGACAGAAAACTAAATATAGTAAAAATTAAAAATACAGATTTTTATAGAGTCAGACATGGAAAATTTAGAATTATTTTTCACAAAGAAGACAAAAAAATCATTATTGACAGCATAAAATTGAGAAACAAAAACACTTATAAAAATCTATAACTTAAATAGTTAGCGTGTAGAAACGCAGAACGGCTTAAAAATATGCGAAAATCTCAAATTTTTAACTTTGTACCAGTTTTTACACACTAACTAAATATCTAAATATTGAATTTTTATCTAAAATTATATGCAGCCGGGAACAATAGAAAAACTTATATCATATTACTTGGAAAACAAAAAATTCCTGAAAGAAATTGAGTGTGCGAAAAAAGAATTTTTTAATTTTTCTAAGGATGGGATTGTTATATCAATTAATAAAAAATATGAGCCGTATTTTATGGAATGGCTCGTTTTTGATTTTCAACTAAAAAACGGCAAGAGCCTGGTTGAGGATTATTATGACCGTAATCCGCGCAAGCGGCCGCTTTACGAAATACAGGTTTATAGAGATTTACAAAATAATGTTTATGGTATGGCTGAAGTGCAAAAAGTTTATCCGGGTGAAGGACTTGATCTATTAATCCTTCATACCGACAAAAAATATTACGTACGTGAACATGGCGCGACATTTGATTTGAAAAAGAGTAATGTAATTTTTGCCAGGATTGTAAAAATCGGCAACCGCTATGAAATGGCAGGCGCTAATTCTTTTATATTGCCTATCCGCATGGACAGCCAAACTAAGAAATATTTGATTGATAAAAATAAAAAGTTCACCCCTAAGGATGCGGTTGAATTTATCAACAAAAACAATAAACAAGAATCATTGCCGGAAATCATGGATATTGAAAAAATAAAAATTGATTTTAACCAATTGCTGGATGATTTAGGAGTTAGTGGCATGATAAGCGCTAATCTGGCTCAAAAATGGCTTAAAGAAATCGATTTTAAGCGTGCCGGCATGCCAATCGTCGATATTGTAATCGGTCTAAGCGGCCATTGGCCTGAAAAGGAGCAGATGGATCAATTATTGAATTTAATCTCTGCGTTGGCCAATAATTCTCCGCAGAAAGCGCTTAAAGGCAAATCGCCGCAGGAGATAGCGGAAAAGCATAGGGATAAAGTCGGTTCTAAAGGTTTTGAGTCGTCCATAAGGCGGATTGGCGGAGAATGGCCGGATTACGCCAATAAAGCAACCAAATATTTAAAAGATTTTAAAGTGCCCAAAGCATTGAATTATTATGAAAAAACTTTTAAAACTCTTCTTAAAGAAAAAAGCACCGGGCGCCATATTTTTAGTGTTTTTGCTAATACCGGTGTTTGTTATTTACACTTTGGCAGTGAATATATAGCCCGTAAACTGTTAAATATTTCATTGGAGTTGAACCCAAATTACGCGTTTGCCAAGAAAATATTAGCCGAGATGGACAGTGAACGCAGGACAGAGCAGCTTGCTTTGGCTATTCGCTTTACTCTTAAAAAAGCGCGAACTAAAAAACTGAAAAATTTTTGGAAGAAAACGAAAAATTATTCTGACGCTGAATTTCGACAAGCTTATTATGATATTTCCCTGACTGACCATCAGGCGATGTGGCAAAACGATCCGGCAAAGAAATATTATGATTTCCTTAAAAAACTTGAAATTAATTTTAGCAACGTGTGATAAATCACGATACTAAAAAAATAAAATTATTTAATTTCAATTAAAAAAGTTCGGAAGCTGTCAAGGTACGCGAACCACGAAAAAATGGCTTCGCCATTCTCGTGGCAGGCCGTACAAATAACATACAACGCACTTACATGTATTTCGCAGGCCTATCATAGGCAGGCGAAGTCCATTTTGAGCGGCCACGTAGGGCACTTGTGTCTTTTACGTGGCTCGTAGATAACGTACAGACTTGCCACAACACAAAAACACGTCAATCAAGACGTGTTTTTGTGTTATAATGAAATTAATGAAAAAAAATAATAATTTAAATATAAAAATTATGACAAAAATAAAATGCAATAGATTAAAAAATTTTCCTATTAGTTTTTTCGCTGTTGTTCTTGGTTTAATGGGCTTTACTCTTGTTATGCAAAAAATAAGAATAATTATTAAGTTACCTTCTTATTTATTTGTTGGTTTATTGTATTTTACTTTTATAATATTTTTAATAATTTCTTTAATTTATATTATTAAAATTATTAGATATCCCAAAGAAGTTAAAGCAGAATTTTTTCATCCAATTAAAATAAATTTTTTTCCTTTATTACCAAAAATACTTTTAATATTAAGTGTTATTTATTTAAATATAAATATGTCTTATTCAAGGAGTTTTTGGATTGTAGGAATAATTTTACAATTTATTTTTTCAATAGTTATTTTATCAATATGGATAAGAAGTTCAAATTTTAAATTTCACCATCTTAGTCCAGCATGGTTTATTCCAATTGTGGGTAATGTAATAGTACCGATAGCTGGTGTGGCACATGGTTTTGTTGAGATATCATGGTTTTTCTTTAGTGTTGGAATTGTAATGTGGATTACTTTGTTTATTATAGTTTTTAACAGGATTATTTTTCATAATCCTATACCAGACAAATTAGTGCCCACTTTTTTTATATTATTTGCTCCCCCGGCGATCGCTTTTATCGCTTATATAAAATTAACAGGAGAGCTCGATTCTTTTGCTAAAATATTATATTATATTTCTTTATTCTTATTTGTACTTATCATGGCTCAATTTAGGATATTTTCAAAGATAAAATTTTATTTATCTTGGTGGGCGTATTCTTTTCCAATGGATGCTATAACAGTAGCAACTATTTTGATATACCATGAAACAGGTTGGTTGTTTTTCAAAATATTATCATTTTTTCTTTTAGTAATATTATTAATAATAATAGTATATTTGACATATAAAACTAGCAGAGCAATAATGAATAAAGAGATTTGTATTGAGGAGGAATAATAATAAATTAAAATAATAACTAAGTATTAAAAATATGAAAATAGAAATAGAGAAAAATAAATGTATTGGCTGTGGAGTATGCGCTAGCGTTTGTCCGGAAGGGATAGAAATGATTAATGGAGTAGCAACGATAAAAAATGCTGACGCGGATTGTCTTCAAAATGCCGCGGAAGTATGCCCTGTGAATATTATTAAAATTAATTAATATTAATTTATGAAAAAGACAATAAAGGGAAACTTATTTAATAGAATAGAGAAATTGGGGAATAAAAAATATGTACATGTTGGTTTCGAGGACAAAGATAAGACTTTTGGTAATTTATTAGGATCTTTTGTGCCAGAAGTTGGCATGAAAAAAAAAGTTAAATTAACAATAGAGATATTGGATAATTAATAATTGGTATATTTAGTATAATTAAAATCCGGTCCATACAAAATTGCAAAAAAAATTATAAATAATTTTGACAATTTAGAGAATTTGAGTAACTATTATGGTCATTAATTTTTTTAGATGTTAAACAAGAATAATGTCTACGCTGTTGTTGGCGCTACAAAAAATAAACAAAAATACGGTTATAAAGTTCTAAAAAATTTGAAAAAATCAGGGTATAAAATGATTCCTATAAATTTGAATGAAAAAGAAATTTTAAGTTTAAAAACATATGGAAATATTTTAGATGTTGATCGTAAAATAGATATGGTTATTTTTGTTGTTCCGTCAATTGTTACGGAAAAAATTTTACAAGATGTAAAAAAGTTAAAAATAAATAAAGTTTGGATGCAGCCAGGGAGTGAAAATGATAAAGCGATTCAATATTGTAAAAATAATAATATACAATGCATTCATAACGCTTGTGTTATCGTAAAAGATATAAATAATAAAAATTTATGAAATTAAAAATAGCTTGTGGATCAGATGATGAAAAAATGTTTATTAATAATCACTTTGGTGATTCAAAATATTTTTTAATATATGAATATGATTCAGAAAATCAAGATATTAAATTTGTAAAAAAAATAATTAATAACTCTGAGGATAAAAAAGAACATGGTGATATTAAGAAAGCCAAAAATATTTCAGTTGTCTTAAAAGAAACCTCTGTTTTAGTGGCTTTTGTAATGGGTCCTAATATTATAAAAATGAGAAAAAAGTTTGTTCCGGTTATTTCTCGAGAAAAAAATATTGAAAAAACTTTAAGTAAAATTAAAGAATATATGGCGCAGATAATTAAAGAAAGCCAATTGCCCGATGGACAAGATAAAAAAATATTTATTATTAATTAATAAATAAAAATAAAAATCTACAGAGCTATCTCTGTAGATTTTTATTTTTATTTAACTCAACCCTGTCTCGCCTTGCATTTAATTATTAATTATGATATAAAAATATATTAAATATTAAATTAAAAACTATGAAAAAAGAAATATTTTTTTATGTCCTCGGAGGCTTGTTTATATTAATAATTGCCGGATATGCTCTATCCAGCAATGGCACGTTTTCAAATACTCCTAAAAATGAAAAAAGGGAAACTACATTAGAGACTACACATGATACAACCGACCAAGGAAATGATAATAATAACCATTCCGCAAATAACCTTGAGCCGGAAGAAATAAATAATGAAAAAGTAAATAAAAACGAAATAAAAAATAATCAGACCACTAACAAAACTATAGAAAAAACCGAAGTCGCTTTAAAAACAGAAGATGACACTCCGATGCCAAGCCCGCAAACAAGCGGCGCCCGCACTACCCTTTCTCTTTCTATGGATGACCCGGAAATTTCTAAAGAGGAAAATACTAAAACCGAGGAAAGCAAATCCGCAATTTGCGAAAGCAATAATTTTCCGGAATTATTTCTTTGTTTAATAAATGATTATCGCGCCGCCAACTCGATGCCTGTTTTAATTTACAACAGCGCTCTAAATACCACGGCATCAATCCATTCCGATTGGATGAACACAACCAATACTTTTAACCATACCGGCGAAAACGATTCCACTTATTACCAGCGATGCATTCAATCTAAAACAACCTGCAGGGCGGAAAATTTAGCTCAAGGCTTTAGCTCCCCGCAAAATTTATTGGAAATGTGGCAAAACAGCCCGCAGCATAACGCGAATATGCTGGGAAATTATTCCCAGCTAGGAATAGGATTGTCAGGCAACTATGCTACCGCGCTATTTAATTAATTACTATAAAATATTGCAAATTAAAATAATCGCCATACCTGGCGATTATTTTTATTGGACTTTATTTTATGTATTATTTAAACTCTTGAATATTTCCTAACTGCCAAATAAGCGGCCACCATATTTATAACGGCCGCTGCTAAAAATTGCACGCCAAAAATAGTTAAAATACTGCCGTAATAATATTCAATTAAATTAATATTATACCCGACAAAAAAAGTTTCCAGATAAGGCTGCAACAAACTTAAGAACGGATAAAACATAAACATAATGGCAATAATGCTGACCAGAGCATATATTATTCCTGATAATAAATAAGGCATCTGGATAAACCATCTTGACGCGCCCACCAGGCGCATAATAGTAATCTGCCGGCGGTGGGTATAAATCGCTACCCGAACAGAATTATAAACAACCAGGATAGTTATAAAAATAAAAATTCCGCTTAATAAATAGCCGGCCCGGGTTACTTTGTCGGTTATATTATTGATTTGCGTTAAAAGTAATTTATAATTTGTAAAATTCCGCGATTCAATAATTTCATCGTCAAAAGTGTTTAAATGATTTATTAAATCGTCAAAAATTTCCAAGTCCTTGGGCTTTATCACTAAACTGGGTGTGAGCGGATTTTTTCCCAGCTCGCGCAAAGCTTCCAATATTTCGGCATTATCCCTGTGCTTTTCTTTAAAACTCTCCAGCGCCTCGCTTTTTGAAATATATGACACCTCTTTAACTTCCGCGAGATTGCTTACTTTTACTCTCAATGCGTCTATTTCATCTTCTTCGGCGGAATTTTTTAAAAATAAATTTACATCTATCTTATCTTTAATCGCGCCAACCGCCGCGTCTCCGACAACTTTAACAACCAAAAGCATATTAACAGTAAATAATGCCAATATTAAAATAATAATAGTGACCAAAGAAAGCCAAATATTTCGATATATGTCCTGAATGCTAAATTTTATTACCCTTCCGAATGATACAATCATAAATAAATATAAAACTTATAATATATACTTCCCTACTGCCTGGTCGCTGATTAAATAACCGTCATCAATCGTTAAAACCCGCCTTTTTAGACGGTTTACTATTTCCCGGTTATGAGTTACCAATATCACGGTCGTGCCGAATTTATTTATACGAAGCAAAAGCTCAATTACTTCATTAGCGTTAAGCGAATCAAGGTTGCCGGTCGGCTCGTCCGCAAGCAGAATTTTCGGACGATGCACCAATGCCCGCGCGATAGCGACCCTTTGCTGTTCGCCTCCGGATACTTCCTGGGGGTAGCGGCTCATTTTCGACTCTAGCCCGACAATCTTCATTACGTGCGGTACAATTTTCTTTATTTTTCTGGCCTGGCCGCCGCAAACCTGCATCGCGAAAGCAACATTCTCAAATAATGTTTTTTTATTTAATAATTTAAAATCTTGGAATATAACTCCGATTTGCCGCCTTAAAACCGGTATCTCCCGCTGACTGATATTTGTGATATCCCAGCCGCCGATTACAATCTTGCCCTGGTCAACCTTTTCTTCTCCAATTAAAGTTTTAACAATCGTTGTCTTGCCCGTTCCTGATTGCCCGACGATTGAAATAAATTCTCCGTGTTTTATATTGAGATTTATATTATTTAAAGCCTTTAAATTTTTTGAATAAATTTTTGTTACGTTATAAAGTCTAATCATCTTTTTAACCTCTATGCTGTATTTTAAATAAATAAATATTAGATGCTTATTTTTCTTTGTCCATATTCAATTAGCCGGCTGGTTTCGGTAAAGCTCTGGTCCCTGCTATCGGCACCCAGCGTTACTACTATAAAATTAATTCCATTTCCGGCTTTAACGCGCGTCATTAAACAATAGCCGGCCTCATCCAAATAACCGGTTTTTGAACCTGTAATATTAAATTTATTGGTATTAATTATTTTATTTGTATTTCTTATTCGATGGAACTTATTTGTGTTTATGGTATAGAATTCATATTTATCTGTTTTACTGGCCTTTTCTATAATTGGATTTTTAAGCACTTCTTTGGTTATTATAGCATAATCCAACGAAGAACTCACGTTTTCCGGCGCTAAACCGGTCGGCTCAATAAAATAAGTGTTATTAGCTCCCCATTCTATTACGGAAAAATTCATTTTATTAATAAAATCCGCGCGCGCCAGACCGCTTGCCCTAACTAGGGTTTCAACCGTGTTATTGGCCGAACCTACGAGCGAAACATATACCAAATCTTCTATTGTCAGTGTTTCACCGTTATCTATGTTTAGACTGGCTGATTCCCATTTATTCACGTGTTGGTAATTATATTCTTCGTCCCTTAAGCTGTATGACACTACCGTACTCAAAGTAGGCTTAGTATCCAAAAAAACTTTTACTGCCACCATCTTAGTTAAGCTTGCCAAGGGCATTGTGCTGGTTGAATTTTTTTCCCATACAATTTCCTCGCTGTCTTCGCGCATAATTACGCCTGATTTCAAATTTATTTCCACGCCTGATCCGGCCCCAAGCTCATTAATTCCTAAAGTTCTATTATCGGAAGCGGCAATATAAAGCGGCTCAACTTCAACTTCCGCCATCCCATCTCCCAGCGATGCAATTTTATTAAAGGCGGTTTTTTCCAAATCCACCACCCTGTCCGGATGAATACCGCGATCCGGGCCGAAATCATTTATTTCCACGTCAACAAATTTTCCATTCTCAATATTTTTTACTCTTAATCTTGAACCTTTGGGAAAATCAGGTGAAGCCGCGAAATTGCCGGCTTTATATGAATACCAGCTGGCCCGCCCGGTAGTCATAATTTCCGGATATGAAAATACCGCGATTCGGGCAAAAGGCAAATGAATCAAAGAACGGACAAATTGCTCTTTGGGAAAATCTTTGGTAGGCAAGGGGCGCCAGGTAGAAAAATTTTTATCGTAAAAAAATACTTGCTTATACTTATTATCAGGTATATCATAAGAAAATTGAATATAAAAAGGGACATGATTGTCATAAGCCATTTTATTTTTAAATTCAAACTGATAAATCCGGCTTATTTTATCAACTTGCCAAGGCATATCCAGATCTTCGTTTAGTTCAATAACTTCAACTGCCGTGGCCTCGCTTAATATTCCGGGAACTAAAGATAATTTAATATTATTATTAAAAGAGCTGACCGTATACCCTTTTAAAATCGTTGGCTTATCCAGATTAATATGATATTCTTTATTAATAGGCTCCGCGCTGATGCCTCTGGCTTCCAAAGTAAAAAACCAGTCTTGGGGGCTGGCAAAAAATAATGTATTAAAAATTAATACAAAAATAAACGATTTAACTAAATTTTTCCACATATTTATTAAATAGTTAGTGTGTAAAAACTAGCAACGGCTTAAAAATTAATATTTTCACATATTTTTTATAAAATTGTTTTCACTGATATTACTATATCACTTCAAAAAATTTTATAAAAAATCTGCAA
>QMNH01000028.1 GCA_003647675.1 Candidatus Falkowiibacteriota bacterium
AGGTAAGGCAGAAGAGCCTTTGATTTAATTAAAAGCAGTTTAGCCGCCACAACCAAAAAATCCGCCATTTCTTCGGGATTAATATTTTCAACCTCTCGTATGTAAGCGACATAATCTTCCGCGACCCGTGCCAAACTTATATCGGTAATATCCATTTCCTCGCGCTCAATAAGTTTTAACAAAAGAGAAAGAGGCCCTTCAAACTTTTCAAGTTTTATATTCATGGTTTAGTTGCACAGTTAATTAGTTGCTTAGTTGTTATTTTTTACTATGTAACTAATTTACTTAATAACTATTTTACTTTCTTTTTTACAGCTTTCTGTCTAGCTTTGATTTTCCTTTTCGGTTTAGTTATTACTGGTTTTATTATCTTCTTCTTAACTCCTATACTGCCTAAAACCGCGTTTTCCAGTTTGATAAAATCTTTAACCGCCATTTCAATTGAATGATTTAAGCTGCTGGAAGAAAATACCGCTTTTTTTGTCTTACTAAACTTCTTGTCCATGATTACTCCTATCTTATGAAAATTTCCAAACGCGGTTAAGGCCCCGGCTTTGATCTTTAGGGCTTTTTCCATTATTTTTTCTCCCGGAATCTTAATTACTTTAATTTTTTTGCCGGTTTGCGCGCCGATACAGCTGCCTAATTTTTTAAAATCCAGATTTTGGTCTGCCGGAATTAATACTAAAAAATAATCTTTGTCCGCTTTTACCAGTAATGACTTTGCAATCTCGTCCAGTTTTTTCTTCATGGTCGCGGCCGCGTCTATAGCCGTATAAACTGTTTTATGCTCTAAAACTTCATGCTTAACTCCGGCTTTTTCTAAATAAGTAATCAGCTTTACCGGCAATTTTGGTTTCTGTGTTTTTTTCTTAATCTTAACTGGCTTTTTTATTGCATTTTTTTTATTAGTTTTAATTTTATTTTTAGCCATAAATTTAATAAAAAAAATAAATTAAATATGTATTGTTAATTGGTAATATTATACCTTATTTTTACCTTTTTTACAAAGAAAAAAACCTTCTGATTCTTTATTAATAATCAGAAGGCAAAATTTACGAATTTTTTAAATCTTTTTAAAAATATTTTATAATTCCCAAAAATACATCTTGTGTATTACATCCCGCGTCTGGTACAAAAATACCGCTGGAATGGTTAGAGCGAAAAGCAACTTTTGCTTTCCAATTTTCTCCAAAAGGCACTTTTACTCCCGCTCCAAACTTTAACAGTCCGATAACCGCGTTATTATCAACCAAGCCCCGGTCAGGCGTGCCGGTCCAATAACCGGCGCCGGCACCGGCGTCCAAATAAAGGGAAAAATGCTTTTGCTTGTAAAAATCATAGCTAACGACCAGACTCGCTCCCAATGAATAAATATTTTCCTTTTCGCCGTTTCTGTCTTTGAACCGGCACATTCCCAAAGAGCCTTCAATTTCCGCCAGCCAACGATCACTTAATACCCAGCCGTAAGAAGGATGAATTTTGATATAATCCCAATCCCTATCTTTGTAGTCGGGTCCAGGCATGCTACTTGGCGCTTTCTGTCCATAAAATATTCCCAAACCGATTATATGCTTTAATTTTTCACCCGCGACCGCGTTTAATGAAAACAAAAAAAAGAAACTAAAAAAACTTATCCAAATCAAAAAAACCTTAAGCCACAAACTTTTTTCTTTCCGCATTATTCCGCCTCCTTTTTAGTTTATATTTAACGATTCTCACTCGTTATTTTTATAAAATGAGCAAATAAAAAAGCCTGAGATCCTCCTCAAGCTTTTACAAATATTAGTTAATTTTTTCTTTTTTGTCAATAGACTATTATAATTTCAGCCTTAAACGCTTATCTGCCTGCGGAAAATAATTAATAGCTAATAATAAAATAAATATGGGTATAACAAATACGGCTACCCAAATTCTTTTTATTCTCCCAGGCGAAATATCTATTAAATATGTTTTGATATTCCGATAGGTGAACAAAAAATCAACTATCATATAAGCCGCGGGTTTTAAAATAATTTTATCCAGTTGATTAATTTTTTGCTTTTTTGCCATTTCTTCACCGCCTTTTTTAATACCTTTTTATTTTTTGTTTAAGTATATAAAACCCAACCTTTCTTCTCCGTTCCATAATATAATTATATTCATATGGATCGCCAAATCGATCTTATCTTCCGTTGGCTAAAAACAAAACTAATAACCCAGCAACAAAAAAAAGCAAACGTTCATAATAAAACAAATTAAAGTCTTTGCAAATAAATAAACTCAACAATACAACAGCAATTAATTTTGTCAAAAAAACAAACAAAAAATCATTTCTCAATATTTTGCCAAACCGATTAAATACTTCCATGATTCCTCCTAATTATATGGTTATTTGTAAAGATCGTTTTATTTTAACATCCTTGACCCAGTTTTAATAGCCTGGGATTTATTATATTAGTTTTTATTAAACCGTTATCGCATCGGCTCATTAATAATCTCTTTCTCCCACACCCGTTTGCTTAAACACTGCTCGCCGGCATCATGCGGCCATTGTTCTTTGTAATTATAGTCAGCGGTATTGTCATTCTTGTTTGAGGTGCGGAAAATCGCGCATAATTCATATTTATCATCCTCCAGCTTGTTATATCCATACTGCTCGCCGCTTACCGGGTCTTTTGTGTCTTTTTCGTCAATATAGGAATATTCCTCTTTTAAAATCTCCAAATTTTCCGGCAATTTTTCATTGCCTCGGTAATATTCATTAATGGCGCTGTCAATTTGTGAAAAATTATCTAAAATCATATTATCAAATTTCCGACTTCTTGTTTCAGTTGGTGATTCAACGGTAAATAATGACGCGGCAAATACGGCGACAACTATAACTAAAGAGGCATAAAAATAAATATTTACTACTTTGTCCTTTTTTTCTTTCACCTCGTCCCGTTTTATGTCGTAAAAATAAAAAGTAAAAATCGCGGCCGCGATGCCTATGGCGGTAATAGCTTTAAGCAAAAATTTAGTGGATAATTCACCGTTTAAAAAACCGTTTAAAGTCGCGATAAGCCAGCCGATCATAACTACCGAGGATACCAGTAATATAAAATAAGTCAGCCACCGGCGCACGCCTGAATCTTTTTCCAAAACACCGGAAAAAAGGCTTTTGCATATTTGCCACATGGTAAAGAAAAAAATCGGCGCCGAAATCACTAAAGCCGATATGGCGAATTTCATGGCATTATCCGAATAACGCCCGCTATATTCATTTAAAATATCCGCTATATGCTTATTTATAATCTGAAAAATTATCATGCCGGTAGAAAGCGCCATAAATATAAGCGCGACCAGGCTTAACATGTAAAAAAATGCGAATTTAGCCGCGTTGTTTGTTTGATTGGTTTGTGTCTCCATACATTTTGAATAATTCAAATCCTCAAATTCATTCAAATGCCTCAAATATTTTCTATGCGAATATTTATAAATAATAATTTGAAATATTTGAATGAATTTGGGGATTCGGATTATATTAATTATTTTATAGGTAACTTACGCTGTCTTTTTTTAAGTAGTTCTAAGGCTTTCTTTTTTCCTTTGCCGGTAAGCCTTACCTTGTCTATAAACCATTTTTTTTGTGTTTTATATCCGTAAGCCGCTGCCAAATCTTTTTCCACTAAATTTTCTACGCTGTTATGAACCCTGATTTGAATGCTGTTTTTATTTTCTTTTAATTCCTGTTTTTTGTAAAAATTATAAAATTCGCTTTTTGATTCAATAAAATTCTTTTTCTCAAAACATTTGAGTAATATATATTTTTGCAGCTTGGAAAATCTCATAAACAAAAAAGTAATAATTAGCCATGCAAACTTTTTTGTTTTTGTTTTCTGCTACTCCAACATTTCCGGTTCAACATGTTTTAATATCGCTTCCGCCCGCACCCTATTATAGCCTTTTAATTTATCAAGAGAAGCCTTTTCTTTTTCTTTAATAAAACTATAAATAAGCCCGTCTTCTTTTTTAACGCTGCCTGTTTTATTCATTAATATATCTAATTCATCATCTTTTATGCTGTAGCCGCCTTTGCGTAAAAAATCGATTACTTCGCTATAGTCTTTGGGCCGATCTTTTTTTGTTTTTATTAACAATTTAATTCTTTCTTTTCCTTTCTTTATAAACGAACGCTTGTCGGCTATCTCCAGCCAGGTGTCTTCAAATTCTTTTAAAATATCTATTTTTCCCAATTTTTTTCTCCCTTTATCGCTTTTTTTCATGTTTCCAATTATTTCATTGAAAACCCCCAAAGCTTCTCCGATATGGGCCGTGCCAATATCCATGCTTGGCTCTAAATCGTAGCGCTCTAAAATCGGCAATTTTTTTAATTTTTTAATGCTCTCTTCCAGCCCTTTTACTTTTTTTTCCGTTTCATTAAAATCCAATAAAACCAAAGCGGTAAATTCATCGCCGCCGTGCCGCGACGCGCCAGGCAATTCTTCTTTTACCGCTTTACCGACTCGTCCTAATAATTCATCTCCCTCTCTATGCCCATCTTCATTTGCTAAAGATAAATAAGCCATATCGCCAAGCATAACGCTTAGCTGGGCCCGGCTATAAACTTCCGGTTTAACTGAAGTCAATAATTTCAATACTTCTTGATCGCTTTTCTTCCTAAAATCTGAAACCCCTAATAACTTTCCAAGATTATTATCCATTTCCTTATAAAGATTCTCCCGCCTTTTTAGTCCGGTAGTGCTTTCAATTAAAGATTTTTTGTATTCACCTATCAAATCTTCATGCCTGGAATTTAGCCATTCAAGCTGATCCCATATATCATCAATTTCCCTGTCTTTTTGGCTTATTTTTTGTTCCTGCCTTACGTTCAAGCCAGTCATTTCTTCAGCTAAATTTTCACTCTCTAAACCAATAATTTTTTCTGAAATAAATTTATCTTTCAGCTTTTCATATTTTTCCGGATTTGAGCTTTTAAACTCATTATAATCATTGTCAAACTCTTCGTCCCACTTTTCTTTAAGTCCGGAAGAATCTTCAATTTTTTCATTATTTAACTCAATTTTTTCTTTCATAATTTAAGAAAAATTTAGCTAATAAAAAAGGGAATTTCGTATTTTTTCTTAATTACATAATACGCTATTCCCTTGATTTGGTCAACTTGAATTTATTATTCAAATTCTATAAAAACCTTTATTCTTTATCTATTTTTATTCCCAATTCTTCTAATTGTTTATTCTCAACTTCACCTGGCGCTTCCATGGTTAAATCGCGGCCATCGCCGGTTTTGGGAAAAGCCATTACGTCCCTGATACTGTCCTGATTCATGCAAACCATTAAAACCCGATCAAGTCCGGGAGCGATTCCGCCGTGAGGCGGCACGCCGTATTCAAAGGCCCGCAGAAAATGCCTGAATTCTTTTTTCTTTTTTTCATCAAAACCGATCAAATCAAAAATCTTTTCCTGCAGTTTAGCGTCATGTATTCTAATGCTGCCACCGCCGATTTCATGGCCGTTTCCAACCATATCATATTGGCGCGACCTAACTTTAGCCGGATTCTTGTCCAGCAATTTTATGTCTTCTTTTACGGGCGCGGTAAACATATGATGTTCCGGAGCAAAGTGTTCGCCCTCTTTCTCTTCTTCAAACAAAGGAAAATTAACAATAAAAGCCAATGCTAAAATATTCAGGTCAATCAATTTCAGTCTGCGGCCAAGCTCGTTTCTAAGCTGAGACAAAACTTCGCACACTACGCTTTTTTTATCAGCACCGAAAAATATAATATCCCCAGGTTTTGCCTTAAGCTTTTTTACAATATCTCGCGCGATTTCTTCCCCTAAAAATTTAACTATCGGGGATTGTAATTCGCCCTTATCTTTTATTACGATATAAGCCAGCCCTTTGGCGCCGAATTGGGCAACGAAATTGGTTAAATCGTCAATATCTTTTCTGGAAAACTTGACGGCGCCGCTAGCGCAAATCGCCCGTACCGCGTACCCGTTTTTTTTAGCCATATCGGCAAATACTTTAAAGCCTGAATCTTTTACTATCTCGGTCACGTCTTCAATTTCCAAACCAAAACGCAAATCCGGCTTATCGGTGCCGTATTTTAGTATAACATCGTCATAATTAAGCCGCGGCCAAGGCTTTTTCAATATTTTCTTTTTGGAAAATATTTTTTCTATCGCTTTTGTAAATAAATCTTCTGTTAAATCCATTATATCGCTTTCATCCGCAAAGCTCATCTCTAAATCCAATTGGGTAAATTCGGCTTGCCGTTCTCCCCGGGTGTCCTCGTCGCGAAAACATTTGGCAATCTGAAAATATTTATCAACGCCGCTAATCATTAAAAGTTGTTTATACTGCTGGGGCGACTGCGGCAGGGCGTAAAAACTGCCTCTATGCAATCGGGACGGCACTAAAAAATCACGCGCCCCTTCCGGCGTGCTTTTTGACAGCATCGGGGTCTCGATTTCAATAAAATCCTTTTTGTTAAGGTAATCCCGGATAAAATTAATAAATTGATGCCGTTTTATTAAAATATCAGCCCTGGCTTTTCTTCTTAGATCTATATACCGATATTTCATGCGTAGTTCTTCATTTACTTTAATGTCTTTTTCTTCCTCAATTTCAAATGGAGGAGTTTTTGACTGGCTAAAAATTTCCAATTCAGTAATTTCAACTTCAATTTCTCCGGTCTTAAGCTTCTTGTTAATCATGTCGGCGGGTCTAGCCACGATTTTCCCTTTTACCTTAATAACCCACTCGCTCCGCAATTTATCAGCCACTTGATACGCTTTTTTATCAACTTCCGGATCAAAAGTAATCTGCGTCAAACCATATCGGTCGCGCAAATCAATAAAAATAATTCCGCCGTGATCCCGCCGGCGATGCACCCAGCCGCATAAAATAACTTCTTTTTTTATGTCTTTTTTGGTTAATTCTCCGCAGGTATGTGTTCTTAACATAATATTAATTTTAAAATTATAAAATTTAAAAAACTCGTCTCTAAATATCATAAAAACATGATACTCAGGGACGAGTTTTTACCCGCGGTGCCACCCTGGTTAGTGAATTAGTGAATCAGGGTATTAGTGAATTGGAATTTTTTTGGTTTTCCTAATTGACTAATTAACTAATAAACTAATTACTCGCTCCAAACAGCTATAACGGGCTTGCCCGTCAGGTTTTAATCACCCGATTAATCGGGCTTTCTTCCTGAACCGTTCCTCTTTATTTAGAAGATTTTTTGGTGTTAACCAAAATTTTTTCCGTTAAAACCGGAAAACGGCTTTAATTTAATTGTGTTTGTATTATAGATTAAATTACTGATTTAGTCAATAGAAAAGACGGTCTTAACGTAAAAACCGTCTTGTTAATTTTTTATGATACAATTTTAGGGTTATATTTTTTTACCTTCAAACATCTCTTCTGTCAAGCTTTGCTGGGTTTGCGCCCAATTAATGTATTCCTCAAAAGAAGCCTGCGTAAGTGTCCAGCCCCCTAATTGAACAACACCTAACCCAGGCTGCCGGTTTCGCATTTTTACCGGATCAATTTTATTCCCATTCCCATCTTGTAAACCACCGTCTCCGCACATAATCCGGCCTCCTTTTATCTGTTTTTTTTCACTTTTTGTACCATATGAACCTGCACGCCCCGGACTATTAAAGCCTCGGCCTCAATGCCTTCTGTTTCTTCCTTTTCTTTTTCTTTCTCTTTTTTTGAATTACTTTTCGTTTTCATTACATCCTCCTTTTTTAAGATTTATAATATTGTAAAAAAGAGCTTATTGTTTTAATTATTTCTTTGGCTAATTTATCGTCAATCTTTAAATTACATAATTTTTTCAAATCTTCTTTTAAAACTAATCTTAGCAATTTAACAGAATTATCGCTTAATGTCAAGCTATTTTTATTCTTTTGGCAAGTATTACAGACTAAACCGCCGCCGCTAAAGCTAAAATAATTACCGCCCGGCAAAGCCTTTTTTTTGCATTTAACGCAGTAAAATAATTCCGGCCGGTAGCCAAGCA
Source organism: Candidatus Falkowiibacteriota bacterium (assembly GCA_003647675.1). Lineage (GTDB taxonomy): Bacteria > Patescibacteriota > Patescibacteriia > Patescibacteriales > UBA12075 > B7-G4. Next base: position 8,019 of record QMNH01000028.1, read on the forward strand.
AACATAATAGTTTTAAAATAAAAAAATGCAAAAATAATTCCAACTGAGTCTTGCCTAGCTCCTCTTTATTTAAAATATTAAGATAATTTTTTAGTAAATAAAATATTTCTTTTTCCGCGACTCCCTCTTTTATTAAATCTTTAAATATTCTTAAGCCGGTGCCGGCATAATAAATCTTGTCTAAATTTTTTTTAATTTGTTTGTAGCTATCTTCTTCCAAGGCTGATCCGAGATAATTTAAGCGTTTGCCGCGGATACCCATAATATTTACACAACTAAACGGCTCAATATGCCCCGATAATTTAGAAATAATTTTTTTAGTTCCTCTGGCAATTAAATCCTGCCTGCCATTTTCCAGGCTGTAAACGCATACCCGGCTGTCGCACTCCCTAAAAGGTTCACGGTCTAAAATTATTCCTTTGATTAAAAAAGTTTCTTCCATATAGTAAAATGCGAATCTATGAATATATGCAAATACCGCGAATCATAAAATTAGCCTCAAAATCTGAAAATTGCAGTAGAAATTGTCCTTATCAGCAGACCCTAAATAAATTTACTAAATATTAGCATAATTTTTATCCAAATAACTTTGCAGGATTATCATGGCGGCTATTGCGTCCCGGGAGGCTTTCTCTTTTTTGGATCCCATTAAACTGTCGGCCGCTTTAGAGCTTAAACGTTCATCAATTAATTCAATATCTATATTTAAATTTTTTTTTAATTTATCTAAAAAATAATTAAAGGCCTCGGCCAAGTCTCCCTGGCCGGACATACTTTTAGGCTCTCCGATAACTACCTTTTCTATATCTTGGGCTTTAACCACTTTTAAAACTTCTTTTAGGCTTGCGGCCACCCCGAAAGGCAATGCTAACTTTGAGCCGCTGTCCCCGATGGCCAGCCCGATTCTTTTTTCTCCCCAATCAATGCCAAGATATTTCATAATAATATATTAATCCCTGGTTATTACTTCGTTTCCGGAACCTGTTATCGCTATGGTATGCTCAAAATGAGCGCTTAAACTCTCGTCCGCGGTTTTGATCG
>QMNH01000029.1 GCA_003647675.1 Candidatus Falkowiibacteriota bacterium
CCGGAAAGCCCGGTAATTACCACATATTTATCGCGCGGTATGTTAACATTAACATTTTTTAGGTTATTAACGCGAGCCCCTTTTATTTCTATCAGTTTTTTATTGTTTTTTGCCATGCTTATGATTTTTAAAAATTAAACAACGAGGTTAATCATACACTAAATAATCAATATGGGCAAGAGTTGCGGTATTTTAATTTAATTGATAAACTAATATTACTTAATAATTAAGCTAAAGCCAAGGGGTGAATTTTAGGCTGCTGTAGTTTTGATAAGCGCCATTAACGGCGCCATGGGAAAAAAGTAAATTTATATTAGCCTGCTTTAGCTGGCTTACAAATCATTGTCTAGCCTATGGCTTTAGCCATTGGCGGAAATTAAAATGTCAAATGTATATTATAAAATTTATTATCATATAATTTGGGGAACAAAAAATAGATTGGATTTAATAGATAGCTCAATAAATATTATTTTAAATAACTCGATACGCAAGAAAGCGAAAGAATTAAAAGGAGAATTAATTAGTTTTAATTCATATATAGATCACTGTCATTCATTATTGATTATTCCACCCAAAATAAGCATTTCAAATTTTATTGGACAATTAAAAGGCTTTAGCGCTCATGAAGTTAATAAAATTAAAGGCTCCGAAAGCATAAAATGGCAAAGAGGCTTTGGTGTTTTAAGTTTAAGCAAGAAAGGTATAGCTTTTGTAAAAAATTATATACAAAATCAGCAGAAACATCATAAAAATAATAGATTAATTGATATATTAGAAATTATTCCTAGCACTGAATTGGAAGAAAACCAGCCAAAGGGTAAACCCTTAGGCTAGAACAGTATTAATAAGCGCCATAAATGGCGCTATAGGGAAAACGTAATTATTTATTAGTTGTTTGGGTAAATTTAATAAAATAAAAAACAAAACATGGACACATTAATTATAGTTTTATTGGCAATATTGATTGCCGGCATAATAGGATTGGTCATCCTTCAGTTAAAAAAGAAAGACTCCGGCGATTCCGATAAAATTACCGCTATGATGGAGAGATTGACGGTTTTATCAGAGCAGAACAAAGAACTGCGTCAGGCCATGGACTCAAAATTATCCGAAACCCACCGGGTGACGCAAGAGCAAATCGGCCAAACCATGAAAACCGTCCAGGGCATTACCGGACAGTCGGCTAAGCTAATTTCCAGCGTAACGGAAAAATTAACCAAGCTGGATGAAACCAACAAACAAGTCGTGAATTTTTCCGCCCAGTTGCAGAGTCTGCAGGATATTTTAAAAAACCCAAAACAGCGTGGCGTGCTGGGCGAATATTTTCTGGAAGAAACGTTGAAAAATGTTTTGCCGCCGAAGTCATATCAGATGCAGTATTGCTTTAAAGACGGCTCAATCGTTGACGCGGTGGTTTTTGTTAAAGATAAAATTATTCCAGTTGATTCAAAGTTTTCCCTTGAGAATTACGAAAAGATTTTGAATGCTAGTGACGTAAAAGAAAGGGAGCGTTTGGAAAAGCTATTCAAGCAGGATTTAAAAACTAGAATTGACGAAACTTCAAAATACGTAAAACCGGGTGAAAAAACTATGGATTTTGCTTTTATGTTTATCCCATCCGAGGCGATTTATTATGACTTGCTGGTAAATAAAGTCGGCGCCGTAAAAGTAAATACCCGCGATTTGATAGAATACGCTTTTCGCGATAAGCATGTAATAATCGTGTCTCCGACATCGTTTCTGGCTTACCTGCAGACCGTATTGCAGGGCTTAAGGGCTTTGCAGATTGAGGAAAGCGCCAAAGAAATCAAGAAAAACGTGGAAAAATTAAGCCGGCATATTTTAAGCTATGATGATTTTATGAAAAAATTGGGAGGCAGTATGTCAACTACCGTAAATCATTATAATAATGCCTATAAGGAATTTAAAAAAATAGACAAGGACGTGGTAAGAATAACCGACAAGGAGTCAAAAGTAGAGGCTTTATTGATTGAGAAGCCTAATATATAAAAGAGGAAATTTTTATGGACAATATAATCGATAAAACAAAGTTAAAGGAGGCAATTTTTCAAACAATTGTCTTTTTTGATATGTTTGATTATCCATTATCTCTTTTTGAGATTTGGCAGTATTTAAAGTTTAAATGCGATATAGCCGATATTCAAATTATATTGGGCAGCCGCCATGATTTACGCGCCGAGCCGTCGGTAATTGACAGGATTGATGAAAAAAACGGATTATATTTCCTAGCCGGACGCGGCCGGATTTATGAAACCAGGTTGAAGCGCTATAATTTTACCGAAAGGAAATTCAAGCGTTTACTGCTGGTAGCAAGGATATTTAAAATTATACCCTGGATAAAGATGATAGCTATGGGAAATATGATGGGCGCATCTAACCTTAAGGATAATGGTGATATCGACCTGTTTATTATAACCGAGAAGAAAAGGGCATGGATAACGCGCCTTTTTTGCGTCAGCATTATTAAATTGTTAAAATTGCGTCCGGAACCGGATAATGAAAGGGATAAGATTTGCTTAAGTTTTTTTATTTCTGAATCAGGAATGGATTTAAGGGGCTTAATGCTTAATGAAGACAGGCGAAGCGCGCCAAATAAAGAAAATTTGAAATTAACACATGATATTTATTTTATATATTGGCTTATAAATTTAGCGCCGGTTTATGATAAAAATGGCATATATAAGAAATTTATACATGAAAATAATTGGGTGCATTTTTTTGTTCCTAATTGGCGCCCAGCCGAAACCGTGGGTCGGCGTCAAGTCGGCAAGTCTTTGCCTTCAATATATAGGGATATAGTTGATATGCTTATTGGCGGGCTGGAAATAAATGTAAAAAAATGGCAGCTAAAGATTATGCCGGAAGTTTTGGCTCGGCCTCTGAATAAAGATACCCAGGTAGTGGCTAACGATAATGTAATTAAATTGCATGCCAATGATAGGCGGGAGGAGTATCGGGAAAAATGGATAGAACGAGTAAAGCAGTATAGATAGTTAGTGTGTAAAAATGGAGGGGGGATGGTAATAAAAAACGTAAATAAATTTCAAAATTATAAAATTGAAAATTATTGTTTATGAAATATATAAACAAGACAATTGAATACGGATTATATTTGCTGGTATTTTTACTGCCGATACAAACCCGGTGGATCATTAAGGCTGGAGAATTAAACAACGGCTATTGGGAGTATGGAACATTATCGCTTTACGGAACGGATATTTTACTGATGGCGATTTTAGTTATGTTTTTGTTTTATCGTTTCAAAACGAAAAAACTGGAAATTAGAAATTGGAAATCAGGAAATAAAGAGAATAAAAGCCAAATTACCAATTACCAATTACCAATTACAAAAATTTGGTGGCTGATTGCCGGATTGGAATTAATGGTTTTTATTTCAATTTTTGTGGCCGCAGATAAAACAGTCGCTATTTATGGTTATTTAAGGTTTTTATTGGGAGTGGGTTTATTTTGGCTAGTTATTAGCGCAAGCTTTAACAAGATAAAATTAATTTACAGTTTTTTAGCCGGTATTGCTTTACAGGCCCTGCTGGGCATATACCAGTTTTTCAGCCAGTCCGGTTTTGCGGCAAAATGGCTGGGACTGGCCGCTCATAATCCGGCTGATTTGGGAGTATCAGTGGTTGAAACCTTGGATGGAACGCGCTGGCTGCGCGCTTATGGCGGACTGGATCATCCGAATGTGTTGGGAGGACTTTTAGTTGTGGGAATTTTGTTAGTTATTGCGGCAGTAATAAAGATGAAAAAAGCTAATAAATTTTCAATTTTCAATTTTCAATTTTCAATTTTCAAACAATTTTCAATTTTCAATGCAATAATAGTTATTTTGGTTATAGGATTATTTATAACTTTTTCACGCGGGGCTTGGTTGGGGCTTGTAGTTGGTTTATTGGCGTTTTTAATAATTAATATTTATAAGAAAAAATTAAAAGCGCAAAAAATAACTTTACAAATAATATTAATATTAAGCATCACGGTTTTTATATTGTCAAATATTTATTCGGATTTAGTTTTAACCCGATTTTCCGATAATGCCCGGTTGGAAATTAAATCAAACACGGAGCGGATTGAATCGCTAGAGACGGCCCGGGATTTAATAAAAAGCAACTTTTTTTTCGGAGTGGGGATTGGCAATTATACCAATACGGTTGAACAGGAGATAATAAGCGGCCAGCCAGCTTGGTTTTATCAGCCGGTTCATAATTTTTTCTTATTGGTATTTTCCGAAATAGGAGTATTTGGACTTATATTTATGCTTTGGCTTATTAGCTATATGTTAGTTAAAAGTTTTAAAAAAGTAGAATATATTAATCTTGCTTTAATATTAGCTATTTTAATAATGATGTTAGTGGATCATTGGTATTGGAGCCTGCATTTTGGCGTTTTATTTTTTTGGCTAATATCAGGGTTGATTATTAAACAATATTTCGGATGTTTGACAAAATAGTTAAATTATTATAGCATTTAATAGAAATAATTATTTGTTTAATTAATTAGTAGAACCGAGGGTTCTATTTTTATATTTAGAAAAAAAATATGAGTAAAGAAAAAAAATTGAAAGAAGATAATAAGGACAAAAAACAAGAAGCTGAAGAGGGTAATAAAGAGATTTCCAAAGAAGAAAAAAGAGAGATTCCGAAATTAAGACCTGGAATGACCGTAACAGTTTATCAAAAAATTAAAGAAATCAATATTAAAGGAGAAGAAAAGGAAAGGGTGCAATATTTCGAAGGAATGATAATTGCCAAAAAGCACGGCAAAGAAGCCGGCGGAACAATTACGGTCCGTAAAATTTCTCATGGAGTAGGAGTGGAAAAGATTTTCCCTCTAAATTTACCGACGATTGAAAAAATTGAAATTAAAAAACAGGCTCGGGTAAGGCGCGCAAAACTTTATTATTTAAAGCGGGGACATAAAAAGAAATTAAAAGAAAAAGTTGTATCTAAGTAAAGTTTTTCAAACCTAGTCAATCCTTTGCGGACGTGGTGCCTACCTTCGCTAAAGCTTCGGCAGGCAGGGAATTGGTTCGCCCCTGCCAAGGCTAGCGCGGGTAAAAGATTTTTTTGTCTTCTCATGCTGGTAGGCACGCAGGCCGCAGTGCTGGAATTGGTAGACAGGCTAGCTTGAGGGGCTAGTGTCCTTTTGGGCGTAAGGGTTCAACTCCCTTCTGCGGCACTTTATTATAAATGTGAATAATAATAACGATTCATTTTTTTTTATTAAAGTTTTAGTTTGACAAGAAGCATGGTTAGAGAAAATGAAATTTAAAATTATAAATTTAAAATTATAAATTATTTAGGACGCATAGCTCAGTTGGCTAGAGCACTTCGTTTACACCGAAGGGGTCCTAGGTTCGAGTCCTAGTGCGTCCACCGATGAACAAGCAATCCCGAAAGGGATTGTTTTTGTTTTATCTTAGATGAAAGTTGTGGTTTTTCAAATTTGAGAATTTTTTTATTTTGTTGTATGATTAATGAGTAAACAACACTTAGTAAAAAATATGAAAATTGGAGTTTTTGGAACAAGTCATAATATCAACGCAGAAATTAAAACCAAGGCAGCGGAAATAGGAAAAATTATAGCAGACAATAATCATATAGTTGTGACTGGTGGGTGTGACGGAAATCCGCGCACAGCTGCATTGTCAGCTTTAAATAATAACGGGAAAGCCATAGCATATGCAGTGGGTCTGGATATTGATGATCATTGACACTATCATAAGGATTTATCAAAATACACAGAAGTAATTTTTCAAGATGAATATTTTTTAGATAAGTTATCCAATGTTGATAATTACTCAAGGTCGCTAAAAATGTGTATGGATATTGATATCGCAGTTATCATTGGAGGAAAAACTGGAACAATGTATGAAGTTACTGTCCTTAGCGGTTTATCAAAAGATTTTTATGTATTAGAAAATAGTGGTGGAATAACTAAAAAAACAATTAAAAATTTTACGAAAGAGGGTCATAAAAATAATTCAAAAATTATCTTTATAAAAAATCCAGAGGAACTAAATAAATACATTTAAATAGAGACATAAGTTTTTTAACTATACCCCGAGAGTCCACATAAATAAAAACAAGCCTTTTTAGGGTTTGTTTTTATTTAAATGAAATTATATTAAATTATACTTTTCTTTTTTAATAATTTTTTTTACTTCCAGAACGGCTTGGTTTAACTTGCCTTCTTTATTCATTACTTTATAATCATAAAAATAAGATTCGTTTTCGATTTCGTATTCAGCGTATTTTAGTCTTTTATTTAACTCGGTTTTTGTTATATCCGGATTGCGTTTTAGCTGCCGTTTTCTTAAGTCATCGATTGACTCAGGCATTATGAAAATAGTGGTCGCGTTATAATTCTTTTTAAAGTATTTAGCGCCAACAATATCCGGATTAACTATGATATTTAGATTTTGTTTAATTTTTTTATCCAGATCTTTTTTATAAGTTCCGTAATAGACGTCTCGACTTTTTATATAAGTATGTTCCAGAATATTTTTTTTAGCAATTTCTTCTTTAAATTTTTTTTTAGCAAAAAAATAATAATCAACTTTATTTTTTTCTTTAAGCCTAGGCGCGCGGGTAGTGGCGGTAACCAGTCTTGTAAATAATGGATATTTTTTTATTATTTTATTTGTGATACTACTTTCTCCAACCCCGGTCGGACCGGCAATAACTAAGATTCTTTTTTTGGTCATATTTTATCTAGTTAGCGTGTAAAAACCGGCGCGAAGTTAAAAATTTAAGATTTTTGCAGATTTTTAATAAAATTTTTTAAAGTGATATGGTTAATATCAGCAAAAAAAATTTTATTAAAAATATGTGAAAATATTAATTTTTAAGCCGTTGCTGGTTTTTACACGCTAACTATTTAACAATTTTAAGAAAATTTGTCAGCTCCTCAGGCAGTTCAACTTCAAACTTCTGCCTTTTACCTTTTAGGTCAATAAATTCGAGACTATAAGCATGTAAAAAAAGTCTTCCTAAATTTAGTTTTTTATTTTTTATCCTGGTTTTTTTCGTTGAGTATAAGTCGTCGCCGACTACCGGGTGGCCATAAGCGCACATATGGACACGTATCTGGTGGGTGCGGCCAGTAATTATTTTTACATCCAGAAATGTATAATTAATAAATTTTTTAATAATTTCAAATTCAGTTATGGCTTGCCGCCCGGTAATATTTTTTTTCCCGTTTACGGTTTCCGGCAGAGCGGCCATCTTGTAGCCCTGCGCGCTTCTTTTGATCGGAAAGCTTATTTCATCGGCGTCTTTTTCGATTTTGCCGTAAACCAAGGCTTTGTAGTATTTTTTTATAGTTCTTTTTTTAAATTGGGCTTTTAGATTATCAAAGCTGTCCTGCGTTCGCGCAATAACCAATAAGCCGGAAGCAAGTTTATCAAGGCGATGCATTATTCCCGGGCGTCCACGATCCTCTCCAATATTTATTAATTTCGGGTAATCTTCAAGCAAGGCCTCAGCTAAGGTTTTTTCGTCAATATGGGGTGCGCCATGCGTTAATAAGCCAGCCGGTTTATTTATTACAATAAATTCGTTGTTTTTAAATATGTTTTTGTAGATTCGCATTATATTATATTTGAATTATATTAATAAATTGTTCAACCATTTTTTCAATTCCAAAATTATTTATAACTTGTTCCCGGCAAGCCTTGCCGATTTCTTTGCGCAAGCGCTTGTCTCTATAAAGACTAATGATAGTTTGGGCCAATTCCTCGCTATTGTCTTTTTTAAGGAGAATGCCCGTTTGGCTATTTAAAATAATATTATCAATGCCGGTGCCGGCAAATCCAATTGCCGGGATGCCGCAAGCCTGAGCTTCCAGGGTTTGTTTAAAATCATTAATAGTCAGATTGTTCGCGGACACGACATAAACATCAAGGTTCTCAAGCCATTTTTTTAAATATCTTTGTTTTCCCACAAACCATACTAAAGAATCAATTTCAAATTTTTTACTAAGCCAATTCAGGCTTTTTCTTTTTTCGCCTTCGCCGATAACAATAATTTGCAGGTTAGGAACAACAGAAAGGCAAGTTTTCGCGGCTCTAAATACGATTTCTATTTTTTGATTACTATTTAATTCTATGATCGTCCCGACAGAAAAAAATTTTTTATTTATATTCTTTTTTTCTTCTTCAGCAATCCGTGAAAAAATATTAGCCTGGTGATAGTGGTTTAATTTTATCCCCGGATTTAAAACCGTAATTAACTCGCTGTTCCATTTTAATTTTAATAATTTCTTTTTAGCTATATCCGTAACAGCAATTATTTTCGCCCAAGACGAAAAGAGCTTTGAAATTTTTATTAGTATCAGACTGGGATTATTATAAAATTCTCCGGGGCAATCAAGCCAGATAATTTTAAGTTTTAGAAGTTTCGCTATCGGCGTATATAGAATTTTTTCCTCAAAAGTAAATACAATTATAGTGGAAATTTTATTTTTATATTTTAAAAAACTTAAATTAAATAATATTATTAATAAATTAAAAGGAATCAATATAATAAAAATAAAAAGCAATAAAAAGTTTAATTTCGTGGGCCAGCCAAATATTTTTTTAGTAGGAAAATTGTTTTTTTTAAATTTATCTATTATCTCCGGGTTATAACTTTTTAGAAAAAAAGAATAACCTTCGCTATTTAATTTTTCAAAAAAATCAAAAAGAGAAAGAATATTCGTACTCGTATTTATTATTAATATGTTATTCATATTTTTCAGGCTGACTTGTTTAGTAAATTTAAAATATCTTCTTTATTTAAGCCTTTTAATAAATACAGGGAAATAAAATATATTAGTACTCCGGCGCTTAAAGTTAAATATAAATTTAAACCAAGGGAATTATTAAAAAGATACAAGCCTAACGCCATAAACGCGGAAGCAATCAATGATTTAATAATTATTTTAATATTAGGGAAAAATTTAGTATATTTATAAATTAAATAAATACCGGCAATGGCGATAAAACTTTCCGAATAAATAGTAACCCAGGCC
>QMNH01000030.1 GCA_003647675.1 Candidatus Falkowiibacteriota bacterium
AATTTTAGAATTTTCAATTTTCAATTTTCAAACAATTTTCAATTATTTAATGCTTTAATTTTCAAATAAACCATAATAATATCAGGCATAGTTGTCTACCCAGGGCGTATCAAACTTAAATTAAAAAATTAATAAATTTAATCATTGTTTGAAAATTGCTTGTACTCGCTTGACGGGTGAAAATTGAAAATTTTAAAATTATATAATTTGCATAATACAAATTAATTATTAACCAATTTTGCATTTTGAATTTTGCATTTTGATTTATTATTTATTATGTCTTCAAAAATATTGTCAGCCGCGGTCATCGGACTGGACGCGGAAATAATTGAAGTTGAAGCTGATACAATCAACGGCCCCCTGGGGGCTTTTGTGGTTGTCGGCCTGCCTGACGCGGCCGTTTCCGAATCAAGGGAACGGGTGCGCAGCGCGATTAAAAATACCGGCTTTACTTTTCCAAAAAGAAAAGTGCTGGTTAATCTGGCGCCAGCTGATTTAAAAAAATATGGACCCAGCTACGACCTGCCAATCGCGGTCAGCCTCATGCTTACCATGGGCGTTTTTGATTTGGACGAAGATCCGGACAAAATGCTTTTTGTGGGGGAGCTGGCGCTTAGCGGCGATGTGCGGCCGATAAACGGCATACTGCCAATCGCGGTTAAAGCTTTGAAAAAAAATATTAAAACGATTTTTGTTCCTTTTGAAAACGCGCCCGAAGCTAAACTAATCGGAGAAATTGAAGTTATACCGGTAAAAAATTTAAAAGAGCTTATAAGCCATTTAAAAAATAAAGAGCCGATAAACCCGGCACCATATAAAAATTTTAATTTTTCCAACACAAAAATACTGTCAGATATGGCTCACATAAAAGGCCAGGAACATGTTAAGCGGGCCATGGAAATATCCGCGGCCGGCGCCCACAATATGATGATGAGCGGCCCGCCCGGATCCGGCAAAACCTTAATTGCCCGCACTATGCCTTCAATTCTGCCGGATTTAACCCTGAAAGAAGCGCTGGAAATTACAAAAATATACAGCGTGGCCGGAGAGCTTAATTCCGGCGCGTCCCTAATTACTTCTCGCCCCTACCGCTCGCCCCACCATACCGCCTCTGGAGTGGCTTTGGTCGGCGGCGGCGCCTGGCCCCGCCCGGGAGAAATTTCCCTGGCCCATCGCGGGGTTTTATTTTTGGATGAATTTGCCGAATTTCCCCGCCCGGTACTGGAAAACCTGCGCCAGCCCCTGGAAGACGGCGTAATCCATGTCAGCCGCGCGGCCGGCAATTTAAGCTTTCCGGCGAAATTCATCCTGCTGGCCGCCATGAACCCCTGCCCTTGCGGCTTTTCCGGCGACCGGGAAAAAAATTGCGTTTGCTCGCCGGCACAAATTATCAATTACAAAAAAAGAATATCAGGCCCGATCTTGGATCGCATTGATCTTCATATTGAGGTCCCAAGAGTAAATTTTGACAAACTATCTTCAGCCTCGGACGGAGAAAAATCAGCCGGCATAAAAAAAAGAGTGCAAAGCGCCCGTAAAATTCAAGCGCGCCGGCTTGAAAATACTCCCTATATTACAAATTCCGAGATGAGCTCTGAGGCAGTAAAAACCTTTTGCGCGGTTGACGATATTTGCAAACAAATTCTTAAAAACGCAGTCCAACAAATGCATTTATCAGCTCGCGCTTATTTTCGCATCCTTAAATTAGCCCGTACCATTGCCGATTTAAATGAAAACGAAACTATCAAATCTTCCCATATTGCCGAAGCTCTGCAATATAGGCCAAAACTGGAATAATTTTTTACTCACGCGCCGGCTTTTATCTATCAAGCTTTTATGTTATAATTTAAAATATAAAAGAGAATAATATAATAGTTTTCATCTTAAAATTCCGTTTATGAAAAATAAATTATTTTTCGTTATAATAATAATATTTGTTTTGATTTTTTCGATATTTGCCTATGTCTTTATTACCGGCAAAGGACAAAAAAATTACATGGACAGTGAAACTCAAGATAAAATGCGCAAAATTACGCTTAACTATTGGCGGGTCTGGGACGATTCGGATGATTTTAAAGAAATAATAGACAAATACCAACGGCTTCACCCTAATATAAAAATTGAGTATAGAAAACTGCGCTACGATGAATATGAAAATGAACTTTTGGAAGCTTTTGCCACTGATCGCGGGCCTGACATTCTTTCAATCCATAATACCTGGACCAAAAGCTATCAGGAGCGGGGATTGCTAGAGCCTATGCCAGCTGAAATTACCATGGTTTTTCCCCAAATAAAAGGAAATTTAAAAAAAGAGGTTGTATACAATAAACAAACCACAAAAAGCCTTTCCCTTAACACAATAAAAAACGGCTTTGCCGATGTCGTGTATCAAGACGCGGTTATTGATACAAAGGATGATGAGGCTGAAACCGTAAAAAAAGAAGTCTACGGACTGCCGTTGTCCATAGACACGCTCGTGCTTTATTACAACAAAGATTTATTTAATAACGCCGGAATTTCCAATCCGCCGGTTTACTGGGACAAAGAATTCCAGCAAGACGTAAAAAAACTGACCAAGCAAAATAATAAAGGCCAAATCGTCCAATCCGGAACAGCCTTGGGCGGAAGCGGCAATATTGAACGTTCAACGGATATATTATCGATTTTAATGATGCAAAACGGCACGGTTATGATGGAAGACAACCACGTAAAATTCCACCAAAATCCGGAATCTGCCAATAACAAAAGTTATAATCCCGGTTTAGACGCCTTAAGATTTTATACTGACTTTTCAAACCCGGCCAAAGAAGTCTATAGCTGGAACAATTCACTGGAAAATTCCTTGGAATTATTTATTCAGGGAAAACTGGCCATGATGTTCGGCTATTCATATATGCTGGAACAAATCCAGGCCCGGGCTCCTAAATTAAACTTTTCCATTACCGGCCTGCCGCAGATTGAAGGCAATCCGCAAAGAAATTTTGCCAACTATTGGGTGGAAGCTGTTTCCAGAAAATCCGAAGCTCCGGAAGAAGCCTGGGATTTTATTCAATTTATGATAAAAAAAGACCAGGTAAGATCTTATCTTGAAAAAACAAAAAAACCGACCGCGCTTCGCTCCCTGGTTGATGAACAAATCGAAGATGAAGATGTCAGCGTATTTGCCCAGCAGGTATTAACCGCGGAAAGCTGGTACCAGGGCCATGATTCAAGCGCGGCCGAAGCAATTATTAAAGAAATGGTAGATGATGCCATTCAGGGGCAAAATACCCTGGAAAACATTATTTCACTGGCCGCGAAAAAAGTAGAACAAACTATAAACAAATAGTTATTCGCTCCGCGAGGGAGCCTCTATCCCGAAGATTCGGGATTAAAATTTTTTTACTAAAACAATGATACAAAAAAAATATTTAAAATACATTATCTTGTCAGCCTTACTATGCTTTTTTATTTTTGCTTCAGTTAATCTTGTTATGGCTCAGGATACTTTGTTAAGCGATGAAAAAACCGAATGCATAAAAGACGGCAGCTGCAGTATAAATGACATGAGCAATGTTATATTGCGAGTCAGTGAAATTATTTTAGGGGTTGTCGGCTCTTTGGCTTTGCTGGCATTTGTAGTTGGCGGGATTTTGCTTTTGGTATCCGGCGGCAACAAAAACTTAATTGACCGGGGCAAAGCTACCCTGCTCGGAGCAGTAATCGGCTTAGCCATAGTTTTTTTAAGCTACACGATTATCGGCCTAGTATTTACAAGCATGGGAATCGAAAATGCACACTGGTATGAATCAACTTGGTTTAATAAATAACACACCCTACGCTTTCAATTTAATCACCCGAAAAATTTTCAATAGGCGCATAACGTTACTCGTTATGCGTTATGCGTTAAAATAATTTATGGCAATTTTTTCTACCAGCAAAATAATCGCGGAAAATGAAGCGATTGCCGATATACTCAAAAAAGAAAGAAAAATAAAAAAATTAAACTTAAGGGACACGGCCGTTAAACTGGGAATTAATTATCGTTATCTTGAAGCTATAGAAAAAGGAGACTTTAACGCGCTCCCCAAAGGTTTATACGGAAAAAATTATCTTCGGGAATACGCCCAATTTCTAAATCTTGACGCCAATAAAATCTTAGAATTTTATGAAAAAGAAAATCCCGACACTTCGCCGGACAAGCAAAAAAATCTATTCTCCCAAAAAATACCTAGTGCGCTTTATTTCTTAACTGTTCCCAAATTAATAAAAAACTTTATTATAGTCCTGGTTATTCTGGTCTGTGTTGGTTATTTGGGCTATTACCTAAATAATATCATAACCCCGCCGGAAGTAACGATTTTAAACCCGGTTAGCGATTTAATTATAAGTGAAAACCATATATCTATTGCCGGGAAAGCCGAGCCGGAGACCGAAATTACAATAAACGGCGAAGTGGTATTGATAAATTCCGAAGGGCTTTTTGAAAAGGATATAAATTTAAAAACCGGCGTTAATATTATTTCCATTGTCGGACAAAAAAAATACAGCCGAAAAAACAAAATAACCAGACAAATATTGGTAAAAGAATAACTCGATAGTAGATTACAGTATAAATATTTTAAAAAATTATTTTTATTAAAAAAGTATAATTCTGCCCGCCCTGAAGTAAAACAGTAAATAGTAATAAGTAAGTAATCTATTTATAAAACTAGTTCACTAATTACTGTTTACTATTTACTTATTGCCCTAAATAATATAAAATAATTCAAGGAGGTCAATAATGCCTCTTTTATTATTAATATACTAAAAATATGACAAAAGATAAAAAAGAAATTGACGATAAAAATTCGGCCGCCATAAGCGCTATGGAGCAGATAAGAGAAAAATTCGGAGAAGGCTCTATTATGAAATTCGGCGACGCTATTAAATCCGATGTTGACGCCGTACCTACCGGCTGCCTGTCCTTGGACATAGCTCTGGGAATCGGCGGCGTTCCCCGGGGCAGAATCATTGAAATTTTCGGACCAGAAGCTTCAGGCAAAACCACTCTGGCTCAGCATATAGTAGCCGAAGTCCAAAAACTGGGCGGGATAGCCGCTTTTATTGACGCAGAACACGCGCTTGACCCTGATTACGCGGCCAAAATAGGCGTTAACATAAAAGAAATGCTGATTTCCCAGCCCGATACCGGCGAACAGGCTCTGGAAATATTGGAAACTTTAGTGCGCTCCAACGCGGTTGACGTGGTAGTGATTGATTCGGTGGCCGCTTTAGTGCCGCGAAAAGAAATTGAAGGCGAAATGGGCGATTCACATATGGGTCTGCAGGCCAGGCTAATGAGCCAGGCTCTCAGAAAACTGACCGGAATCGTTTCAAAAACCAAAACTGTGGTTATTTTTATCAACCAAATCAGGCATAAAATCGGCGTCTTTTTCGGCAATCCGGAAGTTACTACCGGCGGTAATGCTTTAAAATTTTATTCTTCTGTCAGAATTGAGGTCAGACGCTCTGCGCAAATAAAACAAGCGGATAAAATAATCGGCAACCGGGTTAAAACCAAAGTGGTAAAGAATAAAGTGGCGGCTCCGTTTAGGACCTGTGAATTTGATATTATGTATAACGAAGGAATTTCCATAGCCGGCGATCTTTTGGATACCGGCGTAGTCTATAATGTAATTAACAAATCCGGCAATTCTTATTCTTTCGGCGAAATAAAACTGGGCGTTGGCCGCGAAAACGCCAAGCGCTTCCTGCGAACCGATAAAAAATTAATGAAAGAAATCAGAAAAAAAATATTATCAGAAATTAAAGCCAAAGAAATAGAAGATTAATCTCAATTAATAATTAAGAATTAAAAATTAACAATTTTAAATATCAAATATTTTTTAAAAACCTGTTTATGTATCTATAAACTGGTTTTTTTGTTTATAAACTTTAAATTTAACTATTAAAACGTGATTAAAAAAATAAAATTCAGTCTTTATAGACTGAATTTTACTATACAAAATTATTAATTATTAATTTTTAATTGAGACTACGCTCTTTCCGCGTATTCTTCCTTCTCAATATTAACCATAATTTCATCGCCCTCATTAATAAACAAGGGCGCGTTTATTTCGGCACCGGTTTCTATTTTTATCCGCTTAGTAACATTGCCGGCACTATTGCCTTTTATTCCCGGCGGCGCCTCAACAACCCTAAATTTCATCTTTACGGGCAAATCTATAGCTACCGGCTTATCTCTAAAATACAAAACATCAACATCGGTGTTGTCGCGTAAAAATTTTTTCTTTTCACCAATTACTTCCAGGGAAATTGTAAATTGCTCATAGTTTTCATTATCCATAAAATTAGCGTTGTCTTCATCCTTGTACATAAAATTCGCTTTTTTCTTTTCTACGCCAGCTTCTTCGGCTTTGTCATTGCCCTGAAAAGTCTTGTCTAAAACCGCGGAAGTAACTAAATTTTTCAATTTTACTTTTAAAACAGCCCCACCCCGCCCCATCTTATGATGATCGGTTTTTAATACTATGTAAGGCTCGCCGTTTACGGCAATAACCTTGCCGATTTTAATTTCACTAATACTCAACATAATGTTATTCGCTTCGCGAACCCACACTATCTACGCTTCGCGAGACCTGGCGAAGCCTAGGCAAATGTGGGACATTTGAATATAAATAATGTTATTCGCCTTCCTCTTGAGGCGGACGGGTGCGAACCCGCACGCTATTTATTGGTAAACGGTAATAGAGCCATAACCCTGGCGTGCTTAATAGCGGTAGCTAATTTACGCTGGTGCCAAGAACAGGTGCCGGTTCTTTTGCGCGGCAATATTTTTTTATACGTATTAGTAAAACGCCTAATAGTATTTATGTCCTTATAATCTATTTCTTTAATACCGTTTACGCAAAAATAACACGCTTTTTCATTTTTTAATTCATTGGTCATATATATACACTCAAATCTATCTACGCTTCGCGCGGCACGCGCGAAGCCTAGACAAACAATTTATTTGTAGATTTTTTATTTATTTATAGATTTAAGCATTAAAATGGTATATTTTCAACTTTAATTTCTTCTTCGCTTACGCCTTCTTCTCTGCCGGCCGGTTCGTTTGAGTCAATTATTTTTTCCGGCATTTCCTGCGGTAGAGGCGATTCTTCTCGCGGTGCCATATTTCCTCCGGCTGTTCCCGCCCGATCAAGCATAATCATATTATCAGCGACAATTTCAGTCCGGTACCGCTTGACATTATCCTGACCCATCCAATCCCTGGTTTGCAATCTTCCTTCTATATAAATTTTTGAACCTTTGCGCAAATATTGGCCGCATATTTCAGCTAAACGCCTCCAAGCGACTATATTGTGATATTCCGGCCTTTCCTGCTTTTGTCCGGTTTGGTCTGTCCATACCAAGTTCGTAGCTATCGCGAACGACGCTACCGTGTGGCCGCTCGGAGTAGTCCTAATTTCCGGATCTCGAGTTAAGCGACCGATCATCATAGCTTTGTTTAAATCCATAAATTTTAGATTCGTAAATTAATCGCTTTTGTTTGATATCCCCGGCCAACAAAGCAAAACAATTAAACGAATGTTATTAATAATAAATTATTCGCTTCCCCCTTCGTTAAAACTATGGAGGATAAATCGCGAACCCGCCACTACGCCCCACTACGCAAAGCTACGAGGGGTAAAAATGCGGGCTTGCCCGCCGAAGCCTTGGCGTAGGCGGGACATGCGGATATAAATATAAAAATATTTTTATATTTAATTAAAGTAGGTCGTCGGTATCTAATATTTTATCAAGTTTTTCGTCAAGATCTTTTAAGTCAACTTTAGTTTTTGGTTCTTCTTTTTTTAACGGCTCTTCTTTTTCTTTTCTTTTTTCCTTTATCGCTTTTTTCACGATTACCTTTGCTCTGGTTTTCTCGGCTTTTATCTCTTCCGCGGTTTTAGCGATTTTTACTACAATTGTATGGCGCAGGATTTCGCTTGACATCCTTAGCTCTTTATCAATTTTTTCCACCTGACCTCCTTCAATATCAAACTCTGCCAAACTGTAATAGCCGTAATTAAAGTGCTTTATGGAATAAGCTAGCTTTTTTTTGCCCCAGTCTTCTTTATACGTAATTTTACCGCCGTTTTCTTCAATTGTTTTATTAACATTCAAAACAATAGGCTTTAATTCATCTTCGGTGTATTTATTTGATACTATATACAATAATTCGTAGTGTGGTATTTCGTTTTTTTTATTTTTTGCCATAAAATTGTTAAAATTAAAAAATCCCCAGATATTCTCTTTTTTCCGCTTAAAAAACGGAAAAAAACCGGGGTTCTTTGAGAATACCTTTAGCTCCGGTTTTTCCGGAACTACATGCTTAAAATACATGCGTGGGAAAGGTTATTAATAATTGTATTTGAACTTTAACACAGTCTAAAAAAAATTGCAAGAATTGTAAAATATGTTATTGTAATAATAATTATTAATCTCTATCTTTTATATGGACAACAAACAACCTATTAAATACTTTTGTATTTTAGGAAACAACCCGACCCTATCTTTAGCTGAAATATCGGCCGTATTGCCTTCTGTAAACAAAGGAAAATTAATAACCGGCCAAGTATTTATTTTTGAAACTTTGAAAAAAATTGACCCAAAAACATTAATAAAAAATATCGGCGGAATTATTAAAATCGGTATAATTGAAAAAGAAATAGCGGATAACAATTTCTTTTCTTTTATAAAGCCGATGCTTAAGCCGGAATCTGGCAAATATAAATTCGGCTTTTCGTGCTATGGACAAAAAAAACTTAACATAAAACCGCTGGCTATGGATATTAAAAAATATTTAAAAGAAAAAGGCGTGAACAGCCGCTGGGTAACCAGCCGGGAGCCGGCTCTTTCCAGTGTGGTAGTTGAACAAAACAAATTAACGACTAAAGGCATGGAAATTATAATAATTTCAAACAATAATAAATATTCTATCAG
>QMNH01000031.1 GCA_003647675.1 Candidatus Falkowiibacteriota bacterium
CGTAATAATTTTGATAGCCCAGATTTGAGTCGCTTGATGTGCCGTGTTTATCATCAGTTTCTATCGGACTGGAACCGTCATATTCTTTGTAATATATTATATATTGGCTAAAATTAGATTCGGTAGTAGAAGCGCCGAAACCTAAAATAACCGCTGTCCCGGACGTGGCAAAAACAGACAAAGTTCCCGGAGGGCTGGGCGCCGCGTTGTCAATAATTAAAGTAGATGTCGCCTCCGTAGAAGAAGCGGCGTCATCGTCATTAACCGTCAGCCTCAAACAATAAGTGCCGTCACCGCTCGGTAAATCGGCTTTAGAGTCCCAGTCGAAAAGTACGGTATTGGAACCGGAAGCGGTTTCTATCCAGCCGCTGACATTACCAATTTGGTAAAAATTATCATTCTCCACTTTAGGATCGCCGAAATCCGCGGTGGTATTGCCGTCGGTTTCGTCCAGGGTCGGATCATTAGAAGAGGAAAAAACACAGGATGAACCAAGCTCATACTCTACTATGGCCTTTACGTCATCATCGTCGGGGTCATCAACTTCAATGGAAACATCAACCACGCCGGTGCTGTCTCCTCTTTGTACCGCTGAATTAAAACTGCCTGTGGGCGGGTCATTAGGAAAAGAATAGGTTACTTTTATATAAATCTGGTCAACATATAAAAAACGGCCTTGTCCGTTGTCTACGTTAAATCCGTATACCTTAATATCTAAATTAATAATATCGTCCCATGTCCAATTTCCGGCTCCCGGGCCGTTTGAATCGTTAGTAATAGGATTATAACGCACAGTATCAACGTCAGCGGTTTGTCCGATAGTAGGTCCGGTAACTGTAGTAGTTGCTCCGTCTGTTGTGCCGTTAAATATTGGCACAAGATAGGCCGTAACATCATTTATGTCCTCCACATATCCCTCTATTCCGATTTCAACTGCTGTTATATCCCCCCCTAAATCAGTAGCGGTTGACGATGTCGCTAATAAATAATTTGCCCAATCATTAACGCTTTTTTTCGGAATATCCCGGCTGGCATAAAAATTATTAGGCGCGTCCCAGGCATACGTCGAATCAGTCCATCCTACATGAGTACCGTCAGTGGAAGTGATAATATCAATAGCATCAGCCGCAATTTGCCATTGGCGTAACTCCGTAAAAAAAACTAAGTCACTACGATTTTCCTCAGAAAATCGTAGTGACTTAGTCTCTAGGGGCCCTAATAGATAAAATTCAGGAAAAATATCGGGCGCGTCAAAAACGTAACTAATCTCAACCTCATCTCCTGTCCTTAAGTTTAAGTTTTCCCAAATCAACTTCCTTTCATTGTCGTTTTCCTGAATTGAAAACTTCGAATTATTAATATAATCTTCTTTCACTGTTCCGGAAGCAATATCCATAACTCGAAATTCATCACTCGAAATTTGAAAATCCTTCGGTACATACTCCGTAATGCTCCCCGTAAAATCTTCGTTAACTTTTATCTTAAACTTCATCTCGTAATCGGCTGGCGGAAATATTCTGGTTGGGCCGATTCGTTCAACCTCAAAGGGAACAGAATCTACAACCACCAGTTTATCGTAAATTTCTTTTACGCCATTTTTCGTAACCGCGATTATTTTTACTTTGTATTCGCCTATATCCGCCAAGCTATAATCGGCATAATAATCAGGCTCAGCTACAACACTGTCTCCCCGGCATTCGGTGTTGCGCGAAACAAGCCCGTTAATAGTAGTTAAATAAGCAATCCCTCCGTCTGGAGCCTCTATTTCAATATACAATTCTGCGTCACAAATTGTATGTCCGCCATCATCTAAAACTCCCAAGGAGAGAAAGGCGGTTTCATCCGGTAAATATACGGACTTATTTGAATTAAACGCCAGCACCCCCCAGCTAAACTCCCTGACTTCCTGATAAATACTTTCCTTATCTTCAATTTCTACTATTAAAAAAAATTTTCCCGGCTTAAAACTCCTTTTATTTTTAATGTTTATTTCAAATTTACCTTCATTAATATAATTAATTTCGGGATTTAAATCTAGCTGTTTTTTGCCTAAATTGTCAAAAACCAAAGCGTTAATTTTTATATTTTTATATTCATCGCGAAATAAATTAATTAATCCTAAACCTATTCTTTTAAATAAAGATTTTTTTGTCTTTTTATATTGAAAATCAAGTCTTGGTTCTTTACCGGGCCCGAATTGCAGCTCGTCAGAAACTAAGTCTAATTTAATAATATCTTTTTCAAGTTTTGTCTCTTCGGTTGTCTCTTCTGGAATTTCCCCTATTTTTCCATGTACTTCCTCGTCGTTTAATATCCCGCCATCAGACTGTTCGTCATAATCTACTTCTAGCCAGAGCGCGTCCAAAAATATTTTTAAATCATAATCGTCCTTCTTGGCCGCCAAATCGTTATTAATATAATTTATCCTGATTTTTAAACTGTCTACATCTTCCCAGCTAATCTCACTCGGTAAAATAAATTTAAAATAATCTTTATTAAGCTGATTCGAAATTTTATTCTCCAGGCTTATTAACCCCAGGGTTTGCCAGGCTTCGTTAATACTGTAATCTATGCGTAAATTATCATTTTTAAATTCGCTTTGCGCGGCCAGTGATAATCTTAATTTAATACTGCCGATTCCGTTTTCTTTATACTCAAGCGGGACGGAAAAATCCGAAAATATCATGCTTTGTTTTATTGGCTTAATATTAATACTTTCATTATTTTCTTTAGAGGCAGTCGCGTCATTCTCTGCTCTGGCTAATTTTAAATTAAATATTCCTTCTGAAAAATTACTAAATAATTTTTTAGTTCCTTTTATCGCTCTATTTATTAATGAAATTTCGTCTGAAAAATTTTCTGTTGGTTCTGTGTCTGTTTCAAAGTCGGGAGAATGTGCCTCGGACGGGAGTTCAATGTCATCTATTTCGGAGTCCATAGAATTTTTATTGCTGTCTTCGTGCTCGTTTTCAATATCTTCTGTTAAATCTTCCGGCTCATTAGATTCGTTTTTCTCAAGAATACCGCTTTCTAAATCTTCCTCGCTACTGCTTTCTTCTGTTAAATCTATAATTTCATCTTCAGTAGTTTCTACTTCAAAATCTTCTTCAAGACCTGGTTCTTCGGAAATATAAAAAGCTTCAGCAAAAGAAGATAATATATAAGCTGAATTTTCTTTATTAAATTCATCTAAATCCGCCTCAGCTGACAGGTTCTGATAAAACGTATAACTTACGTTTTCCCAAATATATTCACTATCTATATCCTGTTCTACGCTATAAGTACTGGGAAAAATATGTATTAAGTTATTATAAGCTTTAACAAAAATAAAATGGCCGCTAGAATAACTAAAAACGGCCATTAATATTAATAATAAAAATACTAATCGAAAAATTATATTACTATAAATTTTTGTTAGAATTTTCAGCATGGGGATGCCTAAAATTTTCTTAAATTAAAAATCTAATAACTGTTTCTAAAAACACTTAAAATCAAAATCAACACAAAAAATTCTTAAATTACTACAAAAACTACGAAATCCAATTTCGCTTGTTTAAACAATAATTAAGGAATAATTTTTGTGTGAATATATTTATTTTATTATCTATATTATAACATATTAAGCTGTAAAAAAACAACAAATTTTAATTTTGGTTTTTCAGGTAATTTTAAGGCTATTTCCTGAAATCAAAATATTTTTTATTCATCATTTAAAAATTTTAAACTGTTTATTAAAATACTAAGGCGGCTGCCCCAGGGGAATCCGCTGTCCGCTCCGGCAGAATCTTTCGAAGAGGCTTCTCTTGGAACAAAATTTTTTTAACTGTTTATGGAAATAAAAAAGCAGACGCTGTTAAGCATCTGCTTTTCCTTTTATTTAAAAAGCTATCTGGAAACTTCGATAGGAGGAACACTGCTATTAGACCCTAACTCTTCGTGGCAGGAGCCGACGCTTAATTGTCCGCTGTCATACTTATAAAGATAATACCCGGTTTCTGAATCCGATTTGCCCGTAGCGTTAGGGTCAATTGGTATAGCGGCCATATACCCCTCGCCAATTAAGCCCAATATATCAACGCATGCCGGCTGTAATGTTACTGATGGATTTGCACAAGAATCATCACAGCCAGTAACGGCATCACCGATCTGATAATACGTATTATCTTCCATTGCCGTGATAGTAGTGATGTATGCCCCGCCGTTATCAACCTGGTCTAATTTAATCGCGCCTAACATCGAATTAACGTCCGCCCACCTCCTGGCGTTTCTTGAGTCTTGAAAACGGGCAAGCGGGTCAAGAGCCACGAAAACAATCGCGGCCAGTATAGCGATAACCGCTACGACGATTAAAAGTTCAATTAATGTAAAGCCCTTATTATTTCTAGAACCATTATTGGGGCTATACGGAAGGAAAATTTCTTTTTTAAACATAAATTTTATTTTATTAAATTATATCAATATTATAACATTAATCCTAAAAAAAGAAAAATTAATACGTTTATAAAACAATTGCCTAACGCAATTTTGTATCAATAATTTTTTCCCATTATGACTATTATGTCTTCTGCCTGATCTGCCACTTCCCGCATTTCTATTTCAATTGTGAATAATTTATTTATTTGGCTGGCAATATTTAAAAACGATTTTTTATATTTTATCGTAGTTGTACTATAATTAAAATTTTCAGCATTTCCGACTGTGGAAGTAGCTATGCCGGCCTGGTTGATTATTTGGGCGGCATTACCGGCAACGCCGGCGCGGCCGCTGCCGTTTAATACTGTTAAATTTATTTTCTTTACTGGCTCCTGTATTTCTTCTTCGGTGCTGACAGCCGATTCAATATTATTGGGAGTGCTGCTGGCCGGAGCTAATGGCTTTTCGTTATTTATTTGAGCGGTAATAAGAGCGCTTTTATTGTCTAAATTCCTTTGTCTAAAATATTTACCAATAATCGGCCAAAGAAAAAACAAAAACATCGCTATTAATATTACGCCGGAGCCAATTATTATAATTTTTTTAAAAGCTGAACTTTTTAATAAAGCACTTTTGCGAATTTTCTTATTTACTTCAATAAATGGATCCGTTTTTGACCAATTATCATAAAGCCCCCTTACGGCCAGGCCAATAGCCTCTATATATACAAATGCTTCTTCTTTCACGTATAGGGCTTTCCCAAGTTTTAGCTCGAGATTAAAATCCTGGGAATTTAAAAATTCTATTAAACCTTTAATCTTACTTGAGCCGCCGACAAAAATTATCTCCTCAACCCGGTCATTGTATTTTTCGTTATAATAGCCAATATTACGCTTAATTTCCTCGGATAAATGTTTAAACGCTGTTGCCAGAATTTTCCCCCCTTTCCCTTTCGAATCTATACCTTTTTCCGTTTTTATTATATCTGCCTTTTTAATATCAATTTTAAGTCCGTCTGCGATTTTTTTATTAAAATAATCCCCGCCATACTGCACCTCATAAGAATATGTCATTCCTAAAGAAGAAAAAAACGAAATGTTGGTTGTCCTCGCGCCGATATCTACTAAAACGGTTGTTTTTTCGGGAAGTTCTTTGTTGATCCCCCGAAAAATAGCCAAGGGTTCAATATCAAACAAATTAATATCCAGCTTTATTTTTCTAAAAAAATTTTTCCATTCCCAAACCGCCTTTTCTTCCGCGGCGGCTAATAATATTTTTGATTCTGTCCGGCTGTTTTTTCTGTCAGGCTCTAAAATTCTATACGAATAGATTAATCTTTTGCTGTCTATAGGAATAATGGATTCTAGCTCTTTATTAATTAAAATTCGAATATTTTCACTGTTCTCTAAATTTATATCCAAACAAAGAATATATACCAAACTATCAGGCAAGCCGAAAACTACATTTTCCGGATTAATTGGCTTAGGGGAAGCGGAGCCAAAAACTTGCTTTAAGGCATTTGCCAGTTTTACCGGATTTTTTATTCGCCCATTTATAACTATTCCCGGCTCTAAAATTACCCGGCCGCGGGAAACAACTTCCGCCTTACCACGCGCCGTGGCCATCTCCACGGCCTCAATCGTAGTGTCCGATATATCAAGCCCGACTGATTTTTTTTTATCTAAAAACATAGATTAATATTTATGCGCCTAAAATGAATTTGCTGTATATAATTCAAATCTATCTACGCTTCGCGAGACCTGGCGAAGCGTAAAAGGATTTGAATTATACTTTTATTTGAAGAATTTGAATTATTAATTGCTTACTTCCTGCCAATTATTAATAATTATCCGGTTCTCTTCCAATTCTGCTTCAACTTCCAATTTTTTAAAATAATCTCCAACCTGGCTATTTATTGTTATTGTTCTTTGGCTGCCGTTTGCCTCGGTATTAATTATACAATATCCTCCTCCATATGTTAATTCTAAATCAGCAGCTATGTAGCTTGTGTCAAGTTGTATTCGGCGCAAGGTCTCTTCCGCGCAACCCTCAGCTAAGGACAAAGCTTTTTCTCCTTGGTCTTTGTTAAAGGAAATATCTATCTCATTAATACCGGAAAGCGAAGCGCTTTTGGCAAGCACTAGGGCTGTGGCGCCAATAACTACAACAATAATTATCGCGGCCATTCCAGATTGTGATTTTACTATATTTTTCATAAAGCCTTTGATTAATTTTTTATCGAATAGCTACCGCTGTTTGCAGATTTTCTTCGTACATATATTCCTTGCTTCCGGGCTCTTTGTAGCTGGCCGTAAAAGTTAATCTAATATTATCTTTCTCGCCGCCTGAAGATAAATTATTAAAAACTAAATCCGAAATTTCAATATGACCACTGGTTATGTTTTGGGTTAAACTGGAAGTGCTGTATTTAACGATATTGTTTATACTGCTAATAGAAGAAGTAGCGCCACCGCTCATCTCTATAATTAAAACACTGCTGGTAGCGCCCTTGGCCGGCGAAATAATTGCGCGGGCCTGTTTTACTTTTTTTGATACTATGGTTAATACGTTTCTACTGCTATTATTAACTTCCTCAATAACATAGTTCTTGTTTTTTAAACTAACGATAACTAAACTATAAGAAATAAAACCGCTTATCACTATACCGATCAAGGCCGTATAAATTACTGTCTCCACTAAGGTTAATCCTTTATTGTCTTTTATTTCTTCCATATTAGATAAAATTATTGATAATACAATTTTACCGCTTCTAAGACCGGGGTTGTGCTTGCGTCACCTTTAAGCACTGCTTTGTATTTTATCCACTGATCAGAATTATGGTAAATATTTATTAATTCACCAGTTGCGAAAGTAAAAAAATCCGTTTCGTCTCCGTCCTCGCCATCCGGCCCGGACCAAGTTCCGGACCAAGTACCCGGGGCGCCGTTGTCGTCCGGCGCAGTTTTTATTTGCAGTTTTATTAAACACTCCGGACACGAAGGGGGCAAACTTTCTTCCCAATAAATTGCAATAAAATTAGCTAATTTTTCAGTATTAAACGCTGACGAAATTATCTGGCTGGTGCTGGCGTAAGTTGAGGTGGCAATTTCGGCAAGTGTTATTTCTCCGGCCGTACCAACATTGATATTGCCGTCATCATTATCATACATATTATTTTCCGACCATATCGCCTGGCCGCTACCGCCGATCCAGTCTGTCTGCTCCCAAAATTTCGCGTTCCAATTTGTTAAATAAGTATTTCTTTCCACGCTATTTCCGGAACCGCCGCCAATATCCCAGCCAACACTGACTGAAATTTTTTTGCTCATTGGATCCGAATAAGCGCCCGGATCGTCGCTTTCCGCGATACTGCCGGTACTATCGCGATAAACCGGCAAAAAATCAATCACGCGCGTAAAATTTCCGATTTGTTCGTCTGTTCCCTCTCCGGTTAAGCTCCACGCGCTATTTATAATTTCAACTCCGCTGCGATTATATATTAACTCGTTCCAAGCGCGATTGCGTATTCCCCTTACGGCTTCCACGCCTTCCTCGGCTAAAGCCGAAGCTTTAATAAATTCACTGCTACGCGCAAGCAAACTAAAACTTCCCATAATTAAAACTCCCAGACTGGAAACAATTAAAACGAAAATCGCCAGCGCAACAACAATCTCAATAATTGACTGGCCTGTATTATGTAATTTGAAATTTGAAATTTGAAATTTGAAAATCATTATTAAATTTCTAAGTAGTTAGTGTGTAAAAACTAGCGCGAAGTTAAAAATTCAAAATTTTTGCAGATTTTTAATAAATATTTTTTGAAGTGATATGGTAATATCAACGAAAAAAATTTTATTAAAAATATGTGAAAATATTAATTTTTAATCCGTGCTAGTTTTTACACGCTAACTAAGTACTATTAACAATACCCAGACTATTAATAGAAATTATTTTAATTTCATCCGTATTGTTATTTATTATTGACACGGTACCGGTGGCGCTTGGTTCGCCCAGACCTTTGGAAAAATTAATATTAGCGTTGTCCAGAGACGTAGTAAGAGATAGGGCGTTATTTAATATAATTTCTCTATCCAGGCTTACGTCTCGGGATGCGTAATCCGCGCCTTGATATAAAACATAGCTATCCTCTCCACTTTCGCTAACTAAAAAATAAACGCCATGAGACGCGTTATTTAGTCCTGATTCACTTCTGTTTCTCCCTAAACGCAAAGTTTCAATAACTTCGGCAAACGCCGTGTCTATTTGCGAATCAGGCTGCCAATTGCTATACAACGGAATTGAAACAGAAGCAATAACAACAAAAATACCCATTACTATCAGTAATTCAACCAACGTAAAACCATTTTTGTTAATCGTTTTGTTGTATGTTTTTGAACTATTTGCATAATTCGTAATTCGCGGTATTCGCATATAATTCGCGGTATTCGCATTATTTTTACCTATATATATTCCCGGTCACTTGATAAATCGGAGTAATAATTGACAGGGCCAGTCCACCCACGACAACTCCGATAATAATAAGTAAAATC
>QMNH01000032.1 GCA_003647675.1 Candidatus Falkowiibacteriota bacterium
TTAGGCAAACCGGTATTAGTAACCCGGGAATGTGGATTTTTTCAGGAATTAAAAGATAAGCTGATTTTTATTAATCCGCTTGATACGGCAGACATTAGAAAAAAGATAGAGCTAATTTTAAATAAAGAAGTTTACAAGGCATATGAGGAAGAAATTAAAAAGATAAATTCCGAAAGAAGTTTTACCGGCCTAGCCCGGGAACATATTGAACTGTTTAACCCTTTAATAAAAACAAAAATAAAGAAATAATAAATATTAAGCGTATTATATTATGAAAGTAATTACAATCGGTCTAGATCGGTCATTATTTGAAAAAAATAGTGATACAAGGGATAGAATTAGCCAGTATGGACCCATGGTTAGAGAGATACATATTATAGTATTTAGTCCCAAGGGATTTAAAAAAGATAAAATAGGAGATAATATCTGGCTTTATCCGACTAATTCAAGCTCTAAATTTTTTTATATTACCGATGCTATTAAAGTCGGGCGTAAATTAATGCGCGAAAAAAAGATTGATCTGATAACCGGACAGGATCCGTTTTTAAGCGGATTAAGCGCTTATGTCTTAGCCGGCAAAAAACGGGCCAAGCTATTAATCGGAGTTTATGGTACTAATATATATGATAAATATTGGTTAAAAGAATCGTTTAAACATCGGATTTTTAAAATAATCGGCCACTATATTTTTAAGCGCGCGGACGCGATACAGCCGGACGGCCTTGAAGCATCCGAAGAATTAAGAAAGCATTACGGAGATAAAGTATTCTGGAAACCGATGATTCCTTCTAATATTGAAGAGTTTAAAGTAGAAAAGCGTTTTAATAAAGATAAATTTAAAGTATTATTTATTGGCCGGTTGGTAAAACAGAAGAATTTGCCGGCGCTTTTAAATATTATTAAAGCTATTATTAAAGATAAAAAAAAGGGAGAAATTGAATTTACGATAATCGGACAAGGACCGTTTGAAGATTATTTTAAAGATGAAATAATTAAAAGAGAATTATCTGATTTTATAAAAATGATTCCGCGAGTGGAGAGGGCAGAAATCGTATCATATTTTAAGGACGCAGACATATTTATTTTATCCTCAATTTACGAAGGCTTTCCGCGCGTATTTATGGAAGCGGCCGCGATTGGATTACCGATGGTGGTTACCCGGGTTAGCGGCATTGGCAATTTAATCAAAAACAAGGAAAACAGTTTTGTGATAGAACAGGGAGACGAAGCCGGGTTTGTGGATGCGGTAAATAGGCTATACTCTGACAGCGCCCTGCTTAAGCAAATGTCCGAGAAATTAAAAAAGAATTTTTGGGAAAATTATAATTTTGATATAACTTTGAATAAACAAAGGGAAATTTATAATTATTTAAAAAAATTATAGAGCAGGTGCAAATCGTGAATCGTCCTTGAGATAAGATTATGAAATTAGCAATAGATAAAAATAAGCTGTCCGGACAAGCGGAGCAATTCCTGCGCCAAGCCGGTTATGGCTTTATAGTTGACCGCCAAAGCGGGCAAGAAAGCTTTGTCCGCCGCCTATCAAGAGACCATTACCCCCGCCTTCATATGTACGTGAAAGAAGTAGGGGAAAAAGTAGAATTTAATTTACATTTAGACCAAAAAAAAGCATCTTATCCCGGCGCCCACGCCCACAGTGCCGAGTATAACGGCGCGGTAGTGGAAGAAGAAATAGAAAGATTGAAAGGATTAATATCTCATAACACACAACACATAACACATAACTCTAAACATGAAACACCAAAAGAAAAATCATTTTTTAAAAAATTATTTGGTTAATTTAAAATTAAGTAATTAAGTATTATTTTAAAATTATAAATTTTAAATTATAAATTGTATCATGCAGCTCTCGGATGAAATAAAAGCTAAACTTGATATCGTGGATCTTATCCGCGATTATATTCCGCTTAAGGCGGCCGGGATTAATTTTCGGGCGCGCTGCCCGTTTCATCAGGAGAAAACTCCGTCTTTTATGATCAGTCCGGATAAACAGATTTGGCATTGTTTTGGCTGTGGCAAAGGCGGTGATATATTTTCTTTTATCATGGAAATGGAAGGGGTGGAATTTGTTGAAGCTTTAAGGATTTTAGCGCCGAAAGCAGGCGTTGTACTAAGACGCGAGGATCCCAAAATCTCTTCGCAAAGAAATCGGATTTTGGACATACTGGAGCTGTCACGCAAGTATTATCATAAATTCTTGCTTGATAGTCCGCGGGCAGAGGGAGCCAGGGATTATTTGGAAAAGAGAGGCTTTAGCGATGAAACAATTGAGGAGTGGCAAATCGGCTGCAGTCCGGATGCTTGGGATGAAATTATGAAATTTTTAAAAAATAAAGGCTTTTCGGAGAATGAAATATTTTTAGCCGGCATGTCCGTAAAATCAAATACTAGTTCGCGTTTTTACGACCGGTTCCGGGCGCGGATTATGTTTCCAATTAATGATACTAATTCCAATACAGTCGCTTTTACAGCCCGGGTTAGCCCGGAAAAGGAAGAAACGGAAAAAATGGGAAAATATATAAACAGTCCGCAAACCTTGGTTTATGATAAAAGCAAGATTTTGTTTGGTTTGGATAAAGGGAAAATTGAAATTAAAAAACAGGATTTAGCCATAATTGTTGAAGGGCAGACCGATGTCATTACCGCGCATCAGGCCGGATACAAAAACGTGGTAGCATCTTCAGGTACGGCCTTGACCGCTGACCAGGATAAAGATAAGCCCTACAGGGATTTAAATAACCATATTAATTTAATAAAACGCTATACGAACAATATGGCTTTGGCGTTTGATAAAGACGCGGCCGGAGATATGGCGGCCAACAGAGGCATACAAGAGGCTATGGCTCTGGAAATGAATATAAGCGTAATTGAAATTCCGGGCGGAAAAGATCCGGATGAGTGCATAAAAAAGAACCCCAAAGAGTGGGAGGGCGCGGTAGCTCAGGCAAAATCGATGATGGAATATTATTTTAGTAAAACATTAGAAAAGCTTGATTTGGAGAAAATAACCGATCGTCGGCAAGTGGCCAAAGAGCTTCTGCCGATTATTTCTAAATTAGGAAATAGCATAGAACAGGATTATTGGTTAAAAAGATTAAGTGAAAAAATTGATGTTGAAGAAAATGTCTTACGCGAAACAATCAGAAAAACGTCTACCCCCAAGTCTGGAACAGCGCCTGTTAAGAGAGAAAAAGAACCGGACATAAAAAGATATAAATCAAGAGAAGAAAGGATTAGCGAGTTATTGCTGGCTTTAATAATTAAATTTCCGGCTTTGCTGGATTACGCGATTAATAATATATTGACCGATCATATAATTGGGGAACAAAATCGGGCTATTTACAAAAATTTAGTATTCTATTATAATAATATTGTTAAGAATTCTGATATTTCCGGAGCCAGCGCGATAAATACTTTGAGTTATGAGGGTTTTAGCAAATGGCTGGTTGAAACAACAGAAAAAGACCAGGCAGAATTAATATCTATAAACCGAGATGAAAAAGAAAAGGAAAAAAACAAGATAAATCTTGACCAGTTAAAATTATTGGAAAAACTGGTTTTTTTATCTGAAAAAGATTTTTATGATTTTGATCCGGGCCAGGCTAAAAATGAAGCAATTGAAATAATATTAGTGTTAAAGAAAAATTATTTAAGCGGCCGCTTGAAAGAAATGGAAAAGCTTATCGCTAAATATGAAAAAGCAAAAAAATATTCTGAAGTTAAAGAATTAATGGGGGAATTCAAAGTAATATCAGATGAATTAAGAGCATTAGATAAATAATTGCTTGAAAATTTTTTTGGTAATTAGTTGGCGCGTAAAATGATTAAATAATTTAAATTACATATAATTGGATGGTTAAAAAATTAAAAAAAATTAAAAAGAAAACTGCTATAAAAAAACCGGTAGCAAAGGGCGTTAAAAAGAAAACTGTTGTAAAAAAACCGGCAGTAAAAAAACCGATAGCGAAAAAAACAAAGGACAAAGCAAAGCAAAGATTTAAGGGTAGAAGGTATGCGAAGAAAACGGTTAAAAAAGCCAAGACACGGGTGAAGCGGGAAATAATTATTCCGTCCCAGCAACAGATAAATAATTTGATTAACAAGGGCCGGTCAAGAACTTTTGTGACCGAAACCGAGTTGTTATATGTTTTTTCAGAAATAGAAGAATATATATTCGAATATGAATTATTTCTGGAAAGGCTGCAGAGAAACGGGATTCAAATAGTGGAGGATACGGGTCGGATTTTGGATTTTGAGGAAAATGAAAAAGAAAAGAATGAAAAATTGCCAAATATAAAAAATATAACCGATTTATCAAAATTAAGCTCTGATTCAATCCAGATGTATTTAAAGGAAATCGGCAAGGTGCCGCTTTTAACCTCAGCTGAAGAGGTGGAATTGGCTAAGCGGAAGGAAGTCGGCGATAGGGAAGCGGAGCGTAAGTTGATTGAGGCTAATTTGCGGCTGGTTGTTTCTATTGCTAAAAAATTTACCGGCGCCAAGGGGCTGTCTCTTTTGGATTTAATCCAGGAGGGCAATATTGGCCTTTTTCGGGCGGTTGAAAAATTTGAATACCGCAAAGGCTATAAATTTTCTACTTACGCCACTTGGTGGATTAGGCAGGCAATTACTCGGGCCTTGGCCGACCAATCGCGTACGATCAGAATTCCGGTTCACATGGTGGAAACAATAAATAAATTCCAGCAGATAGAAAGGCAGTTGATCCAGGATCTCGGACGCGAACCCCTGCCGGAAGAAATTTCGGCCGAGATGGAAGAAGATATTGATAAAGTCAGGCATATTATAAAAATATCTCAGGACACGATATCGCTTGAGACAACCGTTGGTGATGACGAGGAAGATTCAACGCTGGAAGATTTTATTGAAGACGTAAGAAGTGTTACTCCCGACCATTCGGCCGCTCTGGAATTATTAAAAGATTATGTTAAAAAAGTAATTGAACAGTTAAGCCCGCGCGAACAAAAGATTCTAGAGATGCGCTTTGGACTGGAGGACGGCGTAGCCCATACGCTGGAAGAAGTCGGCCGCGAGTTTGACGTTACCCGCGAGCGCATCAGGCAGATTGAAGCCAAGGCTTTGGAAAAAATCCAAAAGCATGAAGGTATAAATAAATTACGGGATTATTAAGTTACTTTTCCGTAAAGATTATATTTTAATGTTATTGGAATATTGATATTATCGGTATTAAATAAAAGCATTTTGTTGTTTGCCATAAACCAAAATAGGACATTTTTAAATAATCTTGACAAATAAGCTTAAAATATTGACTAATTGCTAAAAATAAGCTAATATATCAACACTGCCATTAGGGCAGATTTTAGTTTGAAAAAAAGTTAATCGTTAATCGTTAATGGTTATTTTTATTCCCGGGTAGCGCAGCGGTAGCGCAGTTGGCTGTTAACCAATTGGTCGTCGGTTCGAATCCGACCCCGGGAGCATAGATTTTAATGAAAAGCATCACTAATTTTAGTAAAATGAAGTGGTGTTTTTTGTTGGAGGAGACCCGGATTCGAACTTTTGCGCCTTTTTTATTTAATTTTGTTATAAAAAAATGTTATAATTCAAGTATAAGGTGTAAAATCTAATAAATATTTATTACAATGTTTAAGGAAGTCAAAGAACAATATAACTACGAATTTAATATTACTGAGCAAGGAATTTACATAATTTCCATTGAAGCCAGTTGTAAAGAGGGAAAGGTTTTAGGTTTGTTTGGTGGCGAAGATTTGCGGATAGAAATAGATGATATTAAATTAAGGGAAAATCCAGTCAAAGGCAGGGCAGAATATTTTAACATTCCTCCGGCCTGGAACGGCACGAAGCTAAAAGGAGTAGCAAAAACAATTTATTTTGTTTTAAGACTGGATAAGGGAAAGCATAATATAAAATTCATCCCCAAAGAAGGCGCAGCTATACTTCGAGAGCCGACAGTAGAATTATTTGAAGTTAATAAAATTATAGAGAATGCCAAAAGCGAAGAAAGGAATCGTCAGCCATGGGTTACTATCGCTTTAATTGATTTACCTCTTAATATTTTGGATGTTTCCGCCGCATGCGAGAAAAGGAAATATGACAGTGATGATGTAAAACTTATTATTGACGGCCAGATTCAAAAAAATAAACAGTCAAATTGGCGGGGCAAGAATTGGTACTTTGCAGGCCGGCAGCTACTGGGCGACACAAAAGACGCCAGATTTTATCCCAAACTAGATAAGGGTGTTCATTATATTGAATTCTGGGCTGATCGTACGCCAGTTTTAAATTCAGTTTCAATGGACTTGAAAACAGAAGATACAGAAGCTCTAAAAGAGGAGCCGAAAATTCGCGTCCCAAGCGTTGATGACCCGAAATGGACCGGCAACTTTAACGATGATACCGAACAAATGCTTTTAGCAAGGGCTATTTTCGGTGAAGCCAGGCAAACTGATTTTTCTGATAAACTTAGGATTGCGGTTGGCTGGTCGGTTAAAAATCGCGTAGCCAGTCCGCAATGGAAAAACACTTATCATGAAGTTATTCTGGAAGCAGCCCAGTACAGTGCTTTTAATGAAGGAGATGACAATTTGCTTTTTGTTAAAGATCCTTTGAGCGGTGGTAAAGAATCTTGGGAGAATTGCTACAAGATAGCAGGTCAAATTATGAATGGAGAATTAGAAGATCCTACTAATGGCGCTAATCATTATTTTAGTGATTTTATTGATCATCCTAAATGGACAAAATCACCGCAGGCTGAATTTAAAATAAAAATTGATAACACTTTTTTTTATGATCTGGATTGGACACGCAATGGATTCTCTAAATTGTTAGTAATATTTATTTTTACCGCTAGTTTATTTTGCTGGAGCCTGTATTACCAAGCTATTGCGCATGACAGTGAAGATCATCTTGAAAAAACTTTTGAAGCAGAATTTTATAATCATTTTTTTATAAACCCTAAAACAGAGGAACTTAATAAGGTTGAATTTGATGAAAATGGCGAGTTTTTAAGAATAAAAGAAATTACTAATAATGGATACTCTAAAATCAAATTAAAAAGATTTTCTGACAGTGAAGCGTTGGGATATTTTCAATATTTGCATAAAAAAGAAGATCCGGAGTGGAATTATTGTAAAGACAATGTGGCTCTTATGATTATGCCAGATGAGCATAGTGAGCCTTATGAAATTTATCGCGGGGATTGCCATACTTCTTATTGGGGATTATCAGGACATAACAATAAGCACGCGATTGTCTATTGGAATTGCGGATCGTCTTGTCTGTATGCTTATGAAATAAATATTATAACCGGCGAAATAGAATCAGAATATCATAAATAAAAAAGACTCAGTAAAAATCAAAATTAGCTTCACTAACATTACACAATAAAGTTCGGAAGCTGTCCCTGTACGCGAACACAATTTTTCACAAAAAACATCACTAATTTTAGTATAGTTTAGTGATGTTTTTTGTTGAAGGAGACTGGGATACGAACTTTTTTATATAAATATGCTAAAATATGATTATAAACAATTTTTTTTAGTAAGTTTATGAGAAAAAAGTTTTTATATATTATTTTAGTTTTATATTTGTTATTACTTATTAAACTGATCGTTTTCAAATATCCATTTGGCATTACATTTAGTTTTATCAATGCTAATTTAATACCATTTAAAACTATTTTAGGATATATTTCAGGAGAGCCGACTTGGAAGATAGCTATGCGTAATCTTTTGGGAAATATAATTTTGCTAATTCCTTTAGGATTTTTATTTGCCGGCATATACCAAAAACTAAAATGGAAAGGCGTTTTGTTGGTAGGATTAATTACGGGAACAATTTTAGAATCACTACAAATTTTATTCAGGTCGGGTATTTTTGACGTCGATGATATTCTCCTTAATTTTGTGGGCGTTTTCATGGGTTATTTATTATTTATATATTTTAGTAATGTTTTTAAAAAAAATTATAAAAAAGAATAGTTGGCTTTTTGTTGCCAATTCAAAAATAATTTTGGCTTTCAAGAAAATATTTGGAGGAATATTTTTAAGCATAGGAACGATTGGGGCATCCGTAGCTATCGTGGTTTTTTTGGTGTTAGTATTTCATCCCTCAAGTTCTTGGCTTAACATGGTAATGGTTGATTTTAAACTCATAGAAGTGGCGGGAGTTATTCTTTATTATTTATTACTTTTGTCGGTTTTGTCTATTGCTCTGATTCCCTTAATTTTTGTTATGATTCTGGGCTTAATGCTATTTTTTTCAAAAAAGAAATTTTTTAATAAAAAATTATTTTCTCGTCTGATTATATATTTTTTTATTTGGTTAGTAATATTTTTACTTCTATCTTCTTGTACAGAATCTAAATTTGAATTGAAGAAAGCACTGATGAAAGAAAATATAATTGAAGAACATTTTGATATTAAAGATTTTAATAATATCTATGTGTCGCGTTTTGTTAAATTTGATGAGATAAAAATTATTCAAGGCGATAAATTTGATATAGCGGTTAAGGGTAGTCAATATGCCCGGATAGGATTAGATTTTGAGAGAATCGATGACAAAACATTATTTATAAAAAGATCTGAGCTTGAAACATATTATAATACTGAAATTTGGACAATGGAGAATAGAGATGCTCTGTTTCCTGCAGGTACTAAACATTTAGTAATAGAAATAACCATGCCCGATATTGAAAAAATTGAAATAGAAGGCGGACACATTGAATTGGCGAACTTTGAAGTAGACAA
>QMNH01000033.1 GCA_003647675.1 Candidatus Falkowiibacteriota bacterium
ATTTTATTTTCTATCTTTTTATTTAACGTCTTTACTGAATAAAAAGATAGAAAATAAAATTCATCTGCAAAAGAGATTAAAATTGCCGGTTAATAAAAATATGCCTTTAGTGGGAATAGTAACCCGCCTGGCCTGGCAGAAAGGGATTGACCTAATAACAAAGCGATTTACCCGTTTTAATGCCCAGTTTGTATTTTTGGGTACCGGAGCCAAAGAATATGAAGACCATCTAAAGGAATTAGAAAAAATAAACCCGAAACAATTCAGCGCTCAGATTAAATTTGATATAAAATTAGCCCAAGAAATTTACGCCGGCTCGGATATATTTTTAATGCCGTCCCGATATGAGCCTTGCGGACTGGGACAGATGATAGCTATGCGCTACGGCACTGTGCCGGTAGTCAGGGCAACCGGCGGATTAGCCGATACGGTTGATAATAAAACAGGGTTTAGTTTTAA
The DNA here is from genome assembly GCA_003647675.1 of Candidatus Falkowiibacteriota bacterium. Classification (GTDB taxonomy): domain Bacteria; phylum Patescibacteriota; class Patescibacteriia; order Patescibacteriales; family UBA12075; genus B7-G4. The sequence goes on from QMNH01000033.1 coordinate 460, forward strand.
GAATGTATCCAAAACCGAACTTTTTGAAGCACTTAGAAAAGCTTTAGACGTATATTACGAAAATCCGAAGAAATGGAAAGAGTTACAGAAAAATTGCATGCGGAGAGATTTTTCATGGGATAAGTCGGCCAGAGAGTATGTCAAGCTGTATAAGCAATTAATTTAGAAAAATAATTTTTGATAGATTTTGCTTAATTGAATATTTAAATATTGGTAAAATATAAAAAAATCATCCTAATTTTACTTAGGATGATTTTTTGTATTATTGTAGAATTTAATGTCAAAGAGAGTTTTCTTCAATTTTAGATAGATTTTCGTTTGTTATTCCCAGGCTTAAATAGCGCATTATTTGGTACGCGCTGTCGCCGTCTTTCATGTAATAGCGTCGGCCGTCTTTTGGATTTATGTACCAAGCTTCACCTTTTGATTCTACCTGCAACAGTATTTTTCCTTTTAAGTGTTCCGATAAATTATTATCAAAAATAAATTTTCCGCTTCCTAACGGAGTATACCCATTTTTAACTTCGGCTCCATCGGAATATCCGTCATTATCGCTGTCGCTGTTAAAAACATCAGTGCCCAAAGCCTCTTCGAGTTTATCATGAAGGCCGTCTCCGTCATAATCATATTCTTCAAGCCGGTTGTCAAGGCCGATTTCAATTTTTTTTAAATTTTCATTAGTAATTCCCAAGCCGAATTTTTTCATCATGTCATAGGCCGCGCTTCCATTTTTCATATAATAGCGGGAGCGGGATGATTCATCAACGTACCAGGCCTCTCCATTTTCTTCTACCTGGAGAAGTATGTATCCTTTGAGCTTATCGACCAAAGCATTGCTTTGCGGTTGGCTTAGGTCAATGTTATATACCTTTCCCACTTCAATCAGCAAATTAGAGCTAGCTTTTAAATTTATTTTTTGCAGAACACCGTTTTTTGTTTGAATTGCTTCTCCGTATTCCTTGTTGTTTGTTTTAAAAATTATCAAATAAACATCCGGCGTTAGAATTGTTTCGGCATAGCCCAGAGCATTGGTTTTAACAGAGATGATTTTGTCGTTTTTATAGTAGGCTCCGGCTTCATCAGAGGCCATATTATAAATTGAAATAGCGGTATTTTCCGGCATTAGGTTGTTATTTTCGTCATAAGGGGAGACTCGCAACAAAGGGGTTATTAATTTTTTATTTGTTCTGGCTTGATTTTTTATTTCAATATTCCAGAAATTAATATATTTTCCAGCGTCATCTTTTATCCTGGCCGCGTAATTTCCGGCTGGATATTCTAATTTAACCTGGCCGCTATTATCAAGTTCAAGGCTTTTTATTGTTTTATTCGTGTAATAATCGCCGGCTGAACTTTTTTCTTGATTCATAAATTCCAATTTGCGCTTAAGCGGCATATTATTGCCGGCAGCGTCTTTAATTTCAAAAACAATGTCGCTAAAAATATAATTAAAATCAATTTCCCGTTCATTTATTATGTCTATGTTATATTCAACAAATTCAGTGTTATTTTCCCCGATACTGGTAAATATATAAGTTCCTTTTTTGTCGTTTATATAAGGATGGTCGTCGGCTAAATATATTGTTGCAATACCTTCTTCCGAAGTTGTTAAAGATGAGCTTATTAAATCATCCTTTTCTTTTATTGGATCGCCGTCAATATCTATTTTTTGCGTATAAAGAGAAAATTTTTGATTTTTCTTTAGATTTTCGTCCGCGTCTCTTAAAACAATATTTATTGAAGACAGATATTTAATAAATTCTTTATCTTCGCCACAAGTAAATTTTATATTGTCAAAAAACCAAAATTCTCCAGCTTTTGGATTTTTGTCGTATATTTTTAAAACATATGTTTTTCTTGGATCCGGATTAAACAATACTGAGCCAGAACCGTTTTCGTTTGTGCTGCCGTTGGTAATTTTTGTATCAGCGGCCGGTTTTCCGTCTATGTCAATTGTTTGTTCGTATAACTCAAAATTAATATCGGAAATTAAATCGCTCCAATAATTTCTGGTAATAACAGTTAGTTTTGAATCAGCTTCGCAGGTTCCTTCGCTCGGACTCCATTCTTCGTCGGTAGTTAAATATATTATATTTCTTTCCTGATCGTACATTTCTAAATCATAAAAATAGTAATATTTACCGTCTCCCCCCATAGTTTTAGCCGCGTAAATACCGGCGGGGTTTTCAAAAATAGCCAAGCCCTTGTCGTTGGTATAAACATCCCTAATTTTCCCCCCAGTTGTTTTTTCGTTGTCATAATTTATAGTTTGTTCATAAATTTCCAGTTTTGAATTTGCCGGAAAAGGGTTATCTTCAATATCTTTTATATAAAAAGCGATATCACTGAAGATGTATTCCACGTCAGTAGTATCGCTGTCGTTGACTATTATATCATACATAATGAATGTCCCGCCTTGGTCGCCGTTAGTTTCAAAAACATAATAATCTTCACCTTCTCCATCAAGACTCCTGTTTCGCGAAGCCACATAGATTACGGATTCTCCTTCTGTTGAAGAATTCAGTTTTGTCACTAAATCTTCTTTTTCTTTTATCGGGTTGTCGTCCGCGTCGTATCTTTGGGTGTAAACGGAAAATTCTTTGTTTTTTACCAAATTGTTTTCAGCATTTCGTAAAACAAAATGAATAGCGCCTAGTTGTTCAGTTATTTCCACGGACTGTCCGCAATCAGCTGTTAAATCATCGTAAAACCAGAATTCACCGATAATTTTATTTTTATCCCACATTTTAAGGCAATAATCAATGTTTTCTTCGTCGGAAAAAGAAGCAATTCCTTTACCAAGAATTGAATCAATTTTTCCGGAAGCGAATTTTACACCCGGTTTTGGCTGGCCATCAACATCTTCGGTTTGGCTCCAAATTTCAAAATTTATGTTAGGTATAAAATTTCCTTGTGAATCACGGGCTATCACTGTAATTTCTTTTTTTTCACAAATTTCCTCTTCTTCTTCTTGAGCGATTGTTTCGCCAGAAGATAATAATAAGCTAAAAATGATTAGGAAAACAAAAATTAATCCGCTGATTAATAAAGAATTTATTTTTAAGCTTTTCATATTTTTTTTGTTAAGACATTATAATAATATTATTATAACATGTTTAGTTTAATTTTTATATAGAAATAAATTTAAACATTGGCGCAGGTAGAAGTTATTCACATTGACAAAATAAGTTAAATTTGCTACAATGAATATATAATAAAAAACAAAAATAAAAATAAAAATGGAAAGTTTACCTTTATCTAAGGTCAGTGGTCTGGAGTTCGGGCAGATTAGCTGGCGTTATTACAATAAAATAAAAAAGAAGGCAATGGAGCAGGAATTCAGTTGGTCTGGATTCTTAGTCAGCATGTCCATTGCTTTTTTTATTATTATAATAGCCGCTTTAGGGTTAAATTTAGCCCATAAATCTATTGCCGCCGCTCATGCCAAACAAGAATCGGCTGTTTACCAGACATTGGACCCGAGTTTTAGCCAGAAAATAATAAAAAGTATAAAAAAATTGTAATTAGTTACTGTGTAAAAATTAGTGCGAAGTTAAAAATTTAAGATTTTTGCAGATTTTTAATAAAATTTTTTGAAGTGATATGGCAATATCAGCGAAAACAATTTTATTAAAAATATGTGAAAATATTAATTTTTAAGCCGATACTAGTTTTTACACAGTAACTAACAAAGCTTGTCGTGCCAAATTATATAAATTAATATTATAAAATATTAATCAATTAAGTCGGGCAACACAAATTCGCCCGCAAAAAAATTCATGGTTAGCCATGAAAAAATTGTTCTTTTAATTGAGCCAAAAAAGGTGAAAAACACCTTGGGGTGTGCCTGACAACAGGTGCACAAGCAGTCAAAAAAAGACAAAAAAAGAAAGAACCAGAAAAAAACAAAAAGTCACACCCCCCTCAATCTAGCTTTATCACTTTTGCATGAAGTGGTAGAGTAAGCATGGGGATAATTTTCAAAAACGCCGCAGGACTCTATTTTAGCGGCGTTTTTGTTTTTATGTTATTTTGCCTGACGGCAAAAGCCGTAACTATCCCGAGTACTCGGGATGGCACACGTGAATTTGGATGTTATGCGCCCTGTGTTTTATCCTTTTTTATAGGAAAGGATTGGTTGTATAGCGTAGTTAGCAAATATTTAATATCCGCTGCCCCTCCCAGGGCGGGCAGCCGCTCGGGTCTACTTTTGTGACCAAAAGTAGCAAAACCCTTGGGGGTTCCGATTTGCTATCACATTGATTACAATTTATCCTTCCTAGCGTTGACGCAAACTCCACCCCCAAACCCCTTGGTGATTTAGAAAAGAAACAAATATAGAATATAAAAATTTACACTATTAATTCGGTATAATCCCGTTTAAATAGACAAAAAACCATAAAGCTATTTTATTGACGGTAGTTTATTTTACAATATTATTGTATAATATAAACTAGACAATTTGAAAATAGATAGTCTGGGGTTTATTTGTTTGTATACGTCTGTTTGTTAGTTGTCTTATTATCTTTATAATATGTATTTAGAAAAATTAGAAATTCAAGGATTTAAATCTTTTGCCAGCAAGAATATTTTGGTTTTTCCCGGCATGCTGGATAAAAGTCGGCGGGGCATTACCTCTATTGTCGGGCCGAACGGATCGGGTAAATCTAACGTGGCTGACGCGGTCCGCTGGGCCTTAGGGGAGCAAAGCATGAAAACCTTGAGGGGAAAAAAGGCAGAGGATATTATTTTTTCCGGATCAGACAAAAAAGGAAAACTCGGCATGGCCGAGGTGTCTTTATTTTTAAATAATGAATCCCGACAAGCGCCAATTGATTACTCGCAAGTAGTAATAACGAGAAGGCTTTTCCGGAGCGGCGACTCGGAATATATGCTTAATAATAACCGGGTCAGGCTGTCGGATATCCAGATGATGTTGGCTAAAGCCAAGTTTGGACAGAAGACATATAGCGTTATCGGGCAGGGCATGGTTGAAGGTTTTTTAAATACCAGTTTGTCCGAGCGCAAGGAATTTTTTGACGAGGCTACCGGAGTAAAGCAGTATCAAATTAAGCGGGACGATTCGCTCAATAAACTTCGTGGCAGTTATGAAAATTTAATCCAGGCTCAGATGCTGTTATCGGAAATTGAGCCGAGATTAAAAAGTTTAACCCGCCAGGTTAATCGTTTAAAAAAACGGGATGAAATTGAAAAAGAGTTGAAGAAGCTGCAATTAAATCATTATTCGGGCGCTTGGCACAGTATTAATAATAATTTTAAGCAGTTTAATAATAAATTTTTGGAACAAGAGAAAATTAAAATTGACAAGGACAGAAAATTAGACCAGCTAAATCGAAAATTAGAAGAATTAAAAATTGAGGACAGCCAGAAAAACGAATACTTTATTTTACAAGAAAAATTAAATAGGGCGCAGGCGGAAAAAGAAGAAGCCAGCAAGAAGTTTGCTAAAATAGAGGCGCAAATAGAGATGAAGCTTGAGGCTAACGGACAAATTGATTTGTCGTTTTTATTAAATAAAAAAGAAGAAATAATTGCCGAAATATCTTCAATCCAAGAGGAGGCTTCAACCCTAGAAAAGAATATCGGCTATGCGGAAGAAAAAGGGGCGGAAATAAAAACAGAAAAAGAAGCGGTTGACAAAAAAATAGAGGCTCTAAACAAAAAGAGAGAAGCGCTAAATAACGAAACAGAAACCGCGAAGATAGTAAAGAATAGGCTAAATAAAATTTTAGACAAGTTAAGGATAATTGCCGAAGAAGCCAGCATTGAAAGAATTAAGGAGATGGCGCATAGTATAAAAAAGGAAATTAAAGCCCTTGTAGCCGAATCGGAACAAGGCGGCAAAAAAGATAGTGAAAGAAAAGAGTTAAGTATCCAGGAGGAACTAAATGAATTATTTAGTGAAAAAGACGTGTTAAATATAAAGATGAACGAAAATAATTTGCGGATTTCAGCGCGTTCGGAGCGGGTAAAATTATTGCGGGAAAAGATTGACGGCCTGAAAAGAGAAGTTGAATTAATCGGCGAGAAACTAAAGCAAAAATCGAATGAGTTTAATTATGAAGAAATAAGCGATCGGCAAAATAAGTTAAAACAGGAATTAAACAGAGCGCAAGCTAATATCCAGGAAATTAAAGATAAGATTAGCCGAGCCAGGGAAAACGAGGAAAAAAGCAGGAATAAATTATTCTCCCTGCAGAATGAATCGCAAACATTGCAAAAAGAAATTAATGAAGCCAATTATGAACTTAACGAATTAAAAGTAAATTCAACGAGATACGAAACCAAGCTGGAAAATTTAGAAATTGAAATAAGGGAGGAATACGGAAATTTAAAAGAGATTAAAGACAAAAAAATAGAAGCTGAAGAGGAGAATGGGGGCGCGGAAAAAGAAAAGATCCGACAGTTAAAGCGTCAGCTTGAATTAATCGGCGGTATTGACCCGGAAGTTGAGAGAGAATATAATTCCACAAAAGAAAGATATGACTTTTTGTCAGGGCAAGTTAATGATTTTATTTCGGCAGTTGATTCGCTTAAAAAGATTATAAAAGAACTGGATTTAACCATCAAAGAGCGTTTTGATAAAGAGTTTAAAATAATCGCCGGTAATTTTGAAAAATATTTTAAGATACTTTTTAATGGTGGCCACGCGAAAATTATCAAGGTAATGGAAGATATGAAAGAGAGTGCTTCCGACAAAAAGTCGGAGAGCGAGGAGGTTTCGGAAGATAACCCTTCGACAAGCTCAGAGCAAGGAAACAAAAGTCAGGAAGAGCTTAGTGTGGCGGATTTAAAAAAGATTAAATTTTTACAAAAGCATAACGCCACCGGATTAGCCGGTATTGAAATAAAAGCTACGCCACCCGGGAAAAAAATATCCAGCGTGGCCATGCTGTCGGGCGGCGAGCGGGCTCTAACCGCGATTGCCCTTATCTGTGCCATTATTTATTCAAATCCGTCGCCTTTCGTGGTTTTAGACGAAGTGGACGCGGCCTTGGACGAAGCTAATTCAGAGCGATTGGCTAAAATTTTAGATGAATTGTCGCATAAAACTCAGTTTATTTTAATTACCCATAACCGGGCATCAATGCGTCGGGCCAATGTTCTTTACGGGGTGACTATGGGAGATGACGGTGTCAGCAAGCTGTTGAGCGTTAAGCTTGAAGAAGCTGATAAAGTAGTGAGAAGTTAAGCTTTTGTTTTAAAATAAAAAATATAGAAAAGTATTAGAAATTTTGTTATAATTAGAATGTATTAATTTTTTTTGTTTGTCTGTTTTTGTTTAGCTATAGCTTAATTTAATCCGAAATAATAAAATATTAAGAATAACATGGAAGTTGATTTATTGAAAAATCTTAAAGTAGGTGATGATGAATTTGATGAGACTTCAAAGATTGCCGAAGAAAATAAGGTTGGTTTAAGCGGGGGAAAAAGTGGCGTTTTTAGTGCTGGCGAGAAAGAAGAAGTAGACGAAAAAATAAAATTAAAGCAAAAAAAACAAAAGATTTTGCGTGAGCTGGATAAAGAATTATATTATCTTGGAAAAAAAGAAGGAAAAGTTACCGAATGCCGTGATCCGGAAGATACAAATGTTAACGCGGTTTCGGACTGCCGAGGGGTATTAAGAAAAAGAATAAAAAGCGGGTTAATCATGGAGTATGTTTTTACTTCGCAGGAAAGAGGGATAAAGAATTTCCATTTAAATAATGTAAAAATAGATTTGGGTAAAATTAAAGAAGAAAAGTTAATAAAATTATTAATAATTATTAAATTTTTTAACCAGAAGTACCGGGAGGCGGACAAAGGCAAAAAGTCAGACGGTGAGAAAGAACTTAGCACCCGGGAAAAGGAGGAGCTGGCTAAGGAGAAAAGGGAAGAAAGCAAAAGAAAGCTGGTTTTAGGCAAGCTGTAAATAATTTATTTTTGGCAGTATGCGTCGATAAACTTTAAAAATAATAACGATAAATAAATAACCCTAAGATAAATATGGGGTTATTTTTATTTGACAAATGTCATTGACATAATGATTTTTTATATGTTAAAGTTTTATATTATTTTAATCTTTAAATATTAGCTAAAAATTAAGCAAAAAGAATTTTATGA
>QMNH01000034.1 GCA_003647675.1 Candidatus Falkowiibacteriota bacterium
TCACGACTAGACGGCGCCCCGGAAATGGACTACGCGACCGATATGTTCCTGACAGTTTTCGCGATCGCCGACGAACACCTGAGAGAAGCCTACCCCGCCGACGGCGACATCCCGGCGGAACACGAAAGCCGGCGGAACATCATCGTCGACCGCCCTGATCGCCGTCTGGATTACGTGTCGCCTGAAACGATCTGGGGGTTCGATGAAACGGGTCTGTTGCTGCGGTGCGAACTAGGCGGGTTCCTTCGCGACGATCGCCAGGCGATGGGCTACGAAGCCCAGGCCGCTTACAAATGGTACAACCGCGAACGCCAGAAACTGAACTTCACGTTCCGCCAGATACTGGTCGTCGCGGAAGTCGGTTTCCTGGTGACCCAGATCGGCGACGGGGCGACATTGGAAATCATTAACACCCCAGTTACAAAGATCAGGGTCGTGTTCGGCCTGCGCGGGCAGCCGAACGTTCAACAGGCGACGACTGTCGAAACCGATTTCGGAACGGTGTCGACAGTCCCAGTCAGTGAGGCGACGATATGAGTCGACTAGCGGATCGAGTCGATGCCCTGGAACGCCAGGCCGAACGCCTACGCGAAGACGTCGCCGCGTCTGCCGCGACGCCACGAACGATCGCGGGGGCGACCGACATCATCAAAGTCAAGCTGGCTGAAAGCGTCGGGGCTACGGCGCCCGACATGGCCGCCTGCAACGTGATGGACTGGACCCAGCATAATACAACCGACGTCAACACTGGGACCGTTGACGTCTACGCCTGGACCACTGGGGCTGATTTGTTGATGACCAACGCGATGGCCTACGCGGTCTGGATCCACCACCGGAACCGATGGGAATTCCTATCCGTCGACGGTGGCGAATCGTTCATCGTTCTATGCGAAACGGACGGCGTGATCCCCGCCGCGACAATCGATGGCGCCGGCGTCAACACGCCCGGGGCCGGGATTGTGTACCCGATGGAAGTCGTGTCCGGCGACCTGGTCCGGATGCAGGACGGCGGGGGCGACATGGAAATCGGGGTCCTAAACCCGATGCCCCGGAAAGTCGATAAGTTTCTGGGCGACGTGATCCAGGTCAACGTCGACGTGAACGGCCAGAACTGGATCGTTCCGGACGAATTCGGCCCGTCGATTCTGTTTGACACGTCGTCGTTCGTTCCGATTCCGGCCGCGACGCTGGCCGGCGCCGGGGCCGCTGAACGCAACACGCCGGGCCAGGGTGCGGCGCATTTATTGAAGATTTTCAGCAATGACGAAGTCGACCGGGCCAAAGATCAAAACGGTGCGGACATTATTGTCGTTATCTACAATCATACGATGACGGAAATAGAGGGAACGCGACAACGGCCGGCGATGGCACACGGCGACGCGTTTTTGGAATTCGTGGTTTCGCCGCCGTCGTCCGCTGTTGTTTTGTTCGACACCTATTCCGGGGTGGTCCCGGGTCGCGTCGCCGACAACGAACCTGGAAAGGCGACCTGTCGCCGGCTAACATTCGACGGAACAAACACGGCGGTCGACGGGACCGAGACGGTCGAGGTTTTCAACGTCGGGGCGTTCGCGATTCCGTCGGATGCAATCCCACGGGTCGCGGTCGTCGACAGCGACGGGGACGCCTGGGCGGTCGTGACCTGGTCCCCGCGTGACGCCTGCGACGAACTGGCGAATAAGACGCCCGCCGATGTCGACGTGATCCCGGACGCGACAGACGTAACGTACATCCTGGGCGTCGACGGGTCGGGCTGTTGGGTGCGGGTCCCGATCAGTTCCTGCCCCGTGCAAGTCGCCCACCAATAAAACCAGAAAAGGGCACGTGATGCCAGGACCAGGCCCAGCCGGTTTTCATATCATCACCGCGCTAGAATCCGGGAAACCCGCCGGGCTCGCGATGCGTCAGGATCCCGCCGACGATACGAAATTACTGGGCGTCGAACTTTGTCCGGATTGTATCTGGGATTGCCAGCCGGTGATTCAACCGTCCTGCGGGTCGGGAACTTGCAACGGACTGAATCGTCCGTCGTTCATCACGTTGGTAGTCACCGGGGCATGGTCCAGGACCGACGACTGTCGGGGCTGTACCGGCGGGACCGTTACGACCTGCGGGGAACAATTCGCCCCGCCGGGTGGAAGTTATTGTCAATGCGACTGCGTCCCGCCAGGAACGTACGTCCTTCCCTACGCGGGGGCTGGCGGATTTCCTGGATTCGACTGCATCTATGCGTTCGACATCGACTACCCGACCTACCCGAATCCCTGCAATAACGAAACGCCGCTGCAATTTCGCGTTTATCTCAGTGGCGATATGAACCGGATTCGGGTTACGATCGGGGCGGGTTCGCCAGCGCAAGATCGAACAACATGGATCACAACGCTGCCTGAAAAAGACTGTTTGGATTTTGACATTTCGTTCGTCAGTTCTGACCAAGATGGTTTTGGGACTACAGCGCAGTCGTGCAACACGGGAACGGTTCGGATATATACGTGAATAAAATCGTGGCCCATTGCGCATTCGAGCAACACGCCGCTGGCGTTTATTCTTGCGTTCACTGTCGCGGGGCGGTCAAACTACGGAAACCATACCCGGAACCCCAGACGGTTTTCGCGGTCTGTTCGCGGGGACAGCCGCCGATCGAACCGGGGCGGATCGAACAGGCCCTGACCGCGACGGAGTCCCTGACCCGTCACGTCCTGGCGGGCGGAGGGAACCGCGATCGAACGCTATCGCTGAACATCGTCCAGGTGTGCGGGAAATGCCCGAAGCTGTCAGGCGATCGCTGTTCGGCCTGCGGATGTACGCTACCGTTGAAAACGAAATGGGTCGGCGAAGCCTGTCCGCTTGGCTACTGGGATGAACTGTTGCTGGCGACAGGTTCGCCGCTGGAAATCGCCGGGGTCGAACGTGAACGAAAGAAACGCGAGGGTTGAACAATGGTCGACATGATCCAAACGAAACAGCAACTGATCGACGCCTACGCGGACAACGCCGCCCGGGCGATTACCGCCCAGGTTCATCGGAACGCGGTCGTGTCCTATCTGTCCTGTACGGGGCAACTGACGGGGGCCGACGGTCCGCTGGCCCTGTCAGTCGCCGCCGCCCCGGTTACGTTCAGCGCTGCCGGGGCCGCGTCCGGCGGGGTCACGTCGGACGTTCTGTTCGATTATCTGGACATCGCGCCGGGCGGGGATGGAATCTACCTGTTCGGTTTCGATCTGGCGTTTGAAACTAGCGTCGCGAACAACTCCCTGGTTTACGTTGGGCTCTATCTGAATGGTACGATGTTGATCGAACAGCCTCGCGTTATGACGAACCAGAACAACGACATTTCGATTGGAGGAACGTTCCTGACGGGGCAACTGGTCGCGACCGATCGCGTTCAACTGGGGATCCGCTGCGCGAACGCGGGAACGATCGCCTGGGGATCCGGGTTAATGTTCCTGGCCCGCCAGGCGTCGACACCGGTGACAGCATGAGCGACACTCCGATAAACAAAATGTCGATCCTGGCCCCTGCCCTAGCCGCTGTCCTGGCGGGTGCTGTCGGATGGGTAATCGGGATCAATGCTAGGGTGTCCGCAAACGAAGTGACGATTGTCAACTGGCAAACACGCGCGGAAGTCCAGCGAATTCGATTTGAAAAGGACATTGACGTTCTGCGAACGCGGATTGCCACCATGGAACAGTCGGTTTCGCGGGTCGATGAACGGACAATTATCATTCACCCAGAATAATTTGTCCGACATACTGGACAAGCTGTTTCTTGGGTGGTAACGTTTCCGGTCCCTACGGGGCGAAACGAAACCACGCGAGAGGAAATAGCTATGTCTCCGAAATTCGATCCCGTGCCGCTCTGGCCGAACGATGTCGAAATTCGTGTCCTGGGTCTAGCCGGCGAATTCGCTACAGGCAAAACGCTGTTCGCCACAATGATGCGTCCGAAACGGACGATCGTCTACGACACGGAAACATCCGCAAACGCATACAAAGCCCAGGGGTTCACGCACGTCGACCTATGCGCCGAAGGGGTCAAGGAATACCCGACAGGATTCACGGCGAAAAATATCTGGCTTATGTTCCTGCGGATGATCGAAGAATTGAAACCAGGCCAGTTCGACGTGATCGTGATCGACACTGTCGAAATGCTGGAAAAGGGATTGCAGGAATACGTCGAACAGAACCCGACCCAGTACGGACACACATCGCAGACGTTCCGGAAGATGTCCGGGATTTTCTGGGGGATCGTGAAAGACGAATGGAAACGGGTCCTGTCGATCGTGTCCGCGAAATGCCAGACGTTGGTGTTCACGGTTCACCTACGCGACGAATTCGTGAACAACGTTCGCACGGGGAAAAAGGTTCCAAAAGGGAAGGTCACGCTGCCGGAACTGGCGACGGTGTACCTGGAACTTGAACGACATGAAATGGTTTCCGCCGCTGGCGTATCGTCGGTCCCGTCCGCGCGGGTTCTTAAATCCCGCCTAGCGGTTTTCCCCGAGGGTCTGCCGGTCGAAGTTCTTCCGCCACGCATGCCGGTGGCAACCTACGCCGCGATCTGTCACTACATCGAAAACCCTCCGAACTTCGCGAAGCTAAAAAAGGCAGAACGCGAAGTCGAACGACCTGGCCTGTCCGCTGACGAACGTCTGGCGATCGAAGCCGGGATCGCGTCGGACCAGGCGTCTACTGCCGATGCAGCCGCCGCGAGGGCGGCGCTGCCCCAGGCAACCGCGTCGCCCTCGCCGACCGCCGCCGCGAAACCGGACGCCATCCCGCCGACGGTCGCGCCCGCCGGCGCCGGGGATCCGGATACTGAACCGGCGGCGAAGAAACGGAAGCCCAGGCCAATCCGAAAAACAAAGGGACCGAAACCGAAACCGGAACCAGCGGGGCCAGCGACCGCTGCGCCGGCGGGTGCCGCTGCGGACAATGGCGACGACGCCCTGGAATCGTACGGGCCCGGGTTCTGTTCAAAGGAACAGGCCGATCAACTCGACGACCTACGGGTCGTTTGCGGGATGGGTGAACGGGCCTGGCGTTCCGCGCTGTCGAAGCGCAAGGCGAACACGGTCGAAGAACTGACGACCGAACAGGCGGACGAACTAATCGCGAAGTTCGACGAGAAGATCGAACGCCAGGGGATCCAGGGCGAGTAATCAAACCGCGGCAATTTTTTAACTTCAAAGGAAACGAAACCATGCGACGAGATTTCAGAGACTCACAGAAAAAGTCCGGCGGGTTTGTAAGCAACGGCCCGGAGCCTGGCAAGTATCACTGTCGGATCGCGGCGGTCGACCCGAATGAAAGATGGGTTCAAGTCGGGGTCCTGTTTTCGGATGACGAAAACCAGATCAGTAAGGACTGGCGCCAGTACATCTACGCCAGCGACAACGCGCCCGACTGGGCGGTCGCGAATACGGACGAACTTCGCGATTGTCTCGCGGTGGTCCTGGGTCTAATGACGGTCGACCAATTCGAGACGGGCGATCAGTTCAATATCAACTGGCTGGATTCAGTGAATCGTCAGTTCTGTTGCGAAACGAAAAGTCGCAAAGATGCCGACAAGAAAATCCAGACCGAAATCAAAGGGAACCACGTCTGGTCGATCGACGATCCACTGGCGAAAGATATTCCGAAGCTGGCCGACGCTGCTGTCGCGGTCCCGACTGAAGCGGACGAATTCAAGGATTTCTAAACACGCCCCGGGAAGGGTTGCCAGGAACGCAAACAGGCCCCCGGGGATATGGAACCCGGGGACCTGTTTTGCGAGCCATTCTTGAACGGAAGGAACGCAAGCAGCATGCGAAAGCAAAACCAGGACAGCAAGTCTACCACATTGGTCGGCGAATTCGTCGGGCTGAAACATGTATTTGATGATGCGGTGATCGCGGTCGTCGACCTGCCCCGGGAGCCGGGGAAACAGATCACGGCGTTCGCTGAATCGGAAACGGTCAAGGGCCCGCCGCCGTTCGACGGGTTCAAGATTGGCCAGGCGTATCGGTTCGTCGGGAAGTGGACGAACCATTTCAAGCACGGGAAACAGTTCGCGTTCACGCTGGCGATCCCTGTTGTTCCGTACACGAAACAGGGCGTCGTCGCGTACCTGCAAAAATTCGACGGGATCGGGCCGGTGAATGCGAACAAACTGTGGGACGAATACGGGGCCGACGTTTTGGAAATCGTCATCACCGAACCCGGGTGGATCGCTCGAATCGCGGGGATCAACTGGGACCTGGCGGTCGCCCTGGGCGAAGCGGTCGCGAAGCTAGCCGACACAGAACGCCAGGTCGTCGAACTGACCGGTCTGTTCGACAAACGCGGGTTCCCCCGCGACCTGGTGAAAACGGTCTGCAACGATGCGATGTTGCAACCAGACCCACACGGGGCGATCCTCGCCGATCCGTATAAGCTACTGAACTTTTCGGGGTGCGGATGGAAGACGGTCGACGCGCTCTATCTGGATCTGGGTCACGACCCGTCGTCCGAAGAACGCCAGGCCCGGGTTGTTTATTACGCGATCACGTCGGACACGAACGGGTCCGTCTGGTTCGACGTGATGGAAATCAGGGCGAAGGCGTTCGCGATGTTCGGGCCGGGGCTGAACATTCGCCTGGCTTGTGAATTGGCACGCGACAAATTTGGTCTGATTCAGTCCTGCCGGGACGGCGATCGTATCTACTTGGCCGACCGCTACTTGGCAATCTCTGAAACCGCGATCGCGGAAAACGTCGTCAGGATGGAATCAGGAAAGCCCACCTGGGGGTCGGTCGCCGTCGACGCTGCCGATCACGGGGCCCTGTCGCAACACCAGGCGGAACAACTCTGCGAAGCGACTACGGGCCGCCTGGGCGTCCTGACTGGGACAGGCGGGACAGGGAAAACGCGGGTCGTCGGGGTGTTCGTCCGGGAACTGGTGAAGAAATACGGGGCTAACGCGGTCGCAGTCTGGGCGCCGACAGGAAAAGCTGCCGTCCGGGTGACGCGAGAACTTCGCGAATGGGACGCGGGCGTTCGCGCCACGACGATCCACACTTTGTTGAGAGTCGACATGATGAAGGGTCTGGGGCATTTCATCCACGGGGAACACAACCCGCTGCCCCACGCGGTGATCGTCGTCGATGAAATGTCGATGGTCGACACGCCGCTGTGTGCCGCGCTGTTGTCCGCGATCAGATCGGGCGGACACGTTCTGATCGTCGGCGACTGGCATCAACTGGCGCCGGTCGGACCAGGTTCCCCACTACGCGACCTGATCGACGCTGGCGTCCCGTCGGGTGAACTGACCCAGCTACACCGGAACGCGGGGATGATCGCGAAGTGTTGCGCGACGATGCGGGAAACTGGACGCCTGGGGATCATCGGCGACGCGATCGCAGAGGATTGCAACCTGGCGATGGTCGAGACATTGACACCGCTGGAAACCGTTCATGCTCTGCGCGACGCCCTGAACTTTTATCAAGTGTCATCCGAATCGACTGACGTGATGACCGACGTTCAGGTCCTGGTCGCGGTGAACGAAAAATCCGAAGTCGCACGGGTCGCCCTGAACGGAATCCTACAGGCGACACTGAATCCCCGAGGGGCCCGGGCGGTCGGGAATCCATTCAGGGCCGGGGACAAAGTGATCTGTCTAAAAAACGCCTACTACTACCCTCGCGATGGTTACCTGCCCGGGGCCGACGTCCTGGTGAACGAAGACGGACACGTCTACGTCGCGAACGGCGAACAGGGGATCGTCACGGACGTTTCGGAAAACTGGATTCAGGTCAAAGCGGAAGAACCGTTCCGCTGGCTTATGATCCCGCGAAAGGGCGGCGCGAACGTCGACGGATGCAAATGGACGCTGGCTTACGCGATCAGCGTTCACAAGTCCCAGGGATCACAATGGCCGATCACGATTATCGTGATCGACGACTACGCGGGGGCCCGCTGGGTCTGTTCGCGAAACTGGCTGTTCACGGCGATCAGCCGGTCATCGGGGATCGGCTACCTGATCGGCAAGAAAGTGACCGCCGAACGGTTCTGTTTGCGGGACGCGACATACGACAGACGAACCCGCCTGGTCCAGGCGATCGGGACCGCGAGGGAAAAAGAAGCCGGGGAATCGTAACTGTAAAAATCCGGAGGGGCGTTCTGTTAAAGTCGGGCTGATCGCCTGCGAAAGGATCGAAATGGGAATTCCTGAAATTGTGGCGCTGGTCGTCTGGACTATCGCGGGGCTTGCTGCTGGGTTTTTTACCGGCTGGAACATGGCGGCCGACAAAGACCAGAACCAGGCCGACGACCTGGCCGCCGAAGTTCGTGACGAAATGGCAGTAGGGGCCGCCGCGTCGCGGAACACGATCGGCGAACTGAACGCCCAACTGACCGACTACGATCAGCGACACGAAAAATGTCTGGCCCTGAACGTTCACCTGGCGAAAACTCTGGGCGACATCACGGACGTCATCGCGACATCGAACCGGGTCGGCTACGAACACGTCGCCAGGCCGAACGCGAACGCGATCA
>QMNH01000035.1 GCA_003647675.1 Candidatus Falkowiibacteriota bacterium
CTTCTTTTTTTGTTGAAACATCCGTGCCGGTTGAAGCCGCGGCAGCAGAAGTTTCTTCGGTTTGTTTTTTTTCTTCTGTCATTTTTTTTAAACTAATTGCTGAAAAATAAGTATAAATTTATATTTATATTTAAAACATACTAATTTTCGTGCAGCAAATAAATATTTATCTATATTAATTTATATTAATTTATTCTTTTGATTCTTTAATGGCAGATAAAACATAAATTAATTTTCGCGTATTTCCGTTTATTACGCTTACAAAATTTGAAATTGGAGCATTCAAAGAGCCTACTAGCTTCGCGTACAATTCTTGTTTGCCCGGCAGGCAAGCTAAATCAGACACTTCCCGCGAGGACATGAATTTGCCCTCCAATAAACCTCCGATAAATTCAATTTTATCCTTGTTTAATTTTTTAAACTCATTAACAATTTTCGCAGGCGCGACCTCGTCCTTATAGCCAAAAACAACGGCGATCTTACCCTCGAAATCTTTTACTTGGAAATCATTGTTTTTTTTATCCTTAAATACAATGTCCAGTAAAGTTTTTTTCGCGACATAATATTCGCTGTCCTCTTCTTTTAATTTTCGGCGCAATTCATCGTTGTCCTTAACTCCTAAAGCGTCAAACTTAATAAAAACA
Source organism: Candidatus Falkowiibacteriota bacterium (assembly GCA_003647675.1). GTDB lineage: Bacteria > Patescibacteriota > Patescibacteriia > Patescibacteriales > UBA12075 > B7-G4. The sequence goes on from QMNH01000035.1 coordinate 645, forward strand.
ATCGAATTAGAATTTTCAATTTTTTGGTTTAAATTTTTTATAATTTCCTTTTTTTGCTCTTTTGTTTTAGCCATATAATTAATTATTTATAAATATTCGTATATTTGAATTAATTTATAAATTAGCGTGATAAATAAAAAAACTGCGTAAATAATCGCAGACTTAAAAATCTTACTGTTACTGTCTAAGCAGGATATTAAGCCGGTATTTAGAGGCGCCTGCTGTCTGCGACTATTAAATTAACTTATTATTATATTACCATATTTGTTATACCTGTCAATAGTTAGCCTATTATCGCCGCCCAAAATTCAATTATTGGTAATTTTTTCCATATAATTAAATAATGGTCCGACGGCTATTATTTTTTTACCGGAGTTATTGTAAACCACGGCTAATAATTTAAGCCCATTAATAGATTCCGATAAAACTTTTTCTTCAAACAAAATACTGAATTCTTTAGAGGCGCTTGTTTCTATTATTAAATGGCCTACAAAATCATTGATAAATTTACAATTATCGCTATCAATAGCGGCTCCGCTTAACTCTTTTTCTATAATTAACTTTGTATTTTTTAACTTATCGTTTAAATCTTTCAGCTCAATAGACGCCGCGTTGGTTTTGTTTGTCACTTTTAGGATTGCCAGCATATTCATTAACATTTCATTACGGCTAATCAACTCGTTGACTAATGGTAAGTTAGGTTCAATATAATTATTTAAATTACATTGGGAATAAGACCCTAAATTACTGCTTTTATTTTCGTAATAATTTACGGTAATGTCTTCGGCTAAATGCAAATTTACCCATGCCCCCAGCGCGGTGTTTATATCTTTTTTCTGCTTCCATGAATCATGTCTAAAAAATACCGGCAAACCTTCATTATTGTAAGTAAGCAAAATTTTATCTAAATCCAAAGTAATCCAATACACGTTGTTATTCCAAGTATAATTATCAAACCCGTTTATTTGTTCATTCAGCTTTTTTATTCTAAAATCATAATGAACATAATTTGAATTCTCCTTGAAATAATCGTTGTTGACAATTCCCGGCTCAAGCATATTAATTATATCAAGCCCCATACCGCCACACCTATAAAAAAAGCCTGCCTTTGATTTACAGAGCGTGCTGTATGTGTTTTTTCCTTCGGGTACCTCAAGGGGCGTCATCTCGGAGCCGATAAATTCTTTTAGAATAAAATCATTCGGCCAATAAGGGTTTTGCAGCAGCCTCATGCCTAAATCCGGTTCGGGGCTATCCGCCACCCTTTCAAATCCTCCCTCAATATCGGAAAATTTAAAAGACGCTAATTTTTTTTGAATATTCAATAAATCCGATTTCCGATTTATGTTTTCGGAAGAAAATATTTTTTCTATTTCATAATTTTCACCAAAGATTTCATTCATTGCCCAGGCGTAATGCAGGTAAGTTAAATCATGGCGCAAGCCGGAAAAAAATGAAATAAATTTATAAATTATCGCCCATTGATTTTTAATATCCTGATTATCCTGTAAATCCTTCGTGATATAACCGGCGGCCGCCAAATTAATTACCCAATCATTATAATCCAGTAAACAATCCGGACATTCATCGCTTCTATAATAAAGAGGGAAAAACGAGTTAAGCCACTTCATGCCTAAATAAAAATTATTTAGCTTAGCGCTGGACTTATAATTGTCAGGGACTTTAAAAACTTTATAATTAATCGGATAAAGCAAGGCGGGCGATTTATTTTCGCCTGATGCTGATTTTATTAAATTAATTTCTTGGTTTATCTGATTTTGCAAATTTTCAGGTATATCAAAATAATAATAATCGGCTTCCTGCGCGGAAAACCTGGCTTCATCTATAAAATTATCCTGGCTGTTTATTTGCTCCAAATCCGGCATTAATAATTTTAAAGCGACCGCGAAATAAACAGTTTCCAGCCTTTGTCCTTCTAGTACCGGATCATTGGCCAACCCCACCGCGGATGACCTTCTCTTATATCTTGTTAGCGCAATATCGTATAATTTTTTATTTATACTCCAAAGATTGTCGTAAAAAGCATTTTTTTCTATTTCTTTAAAGGCCGACTTAAAAACATTTTGGTAATAATAAATTAAAAAATCGCTCGTGATTAAAAGCGGCATATCTTTATTTATCAACAATCTATATAAATCAAAAAAATTGTCCGCCTCTCTGTAATACTGATTTTCTAAAATAGCAAATCCGTAATTATTAAAATCTTCAATATTGGAATCTAAATTTAATTTTCTGGAAATATCGTAATAATTTGACACATCCGCTTTAATATTTACCGGCAGGCTGTAGCTTTCAATATTTGGCTTAAAATCATTCACCGCGGCTTTATAAAAATCCGCGAAACTAATGTCTTCGGCTTTTACATTATCGGTTGTAGTCCCGAAATAATCATCGTCATTTTTAATAATATTATCGTCAATTGGCAATCTTTGAACCGTATTTGTGGCAATAATAGTTTCATTATGATCATTTTTGTCACCAGAAAAAAAAGGGAAAGAAAATTTCGTAATACATATAAAAATTATTAAAGCAAAAAAAATAAATAATCCGCCGATTACATAAATATTTTTATAAAAAGACTTGCGATCCGTTTTAATTTCATCGGAAATTCCACTGAATTTTTTTTCTTCTTTTTTCCACTCTTGATCTATAAACATATTTAAATTACTTTTTATAAATATATTATACCATGAAATACTAAAAATAAAAAACAGGCTTTTTTATCAGCCTGCCTTATAATATTTTTTTACCGTTTAATGCTACTTTAAATATTTTGCTTTATTTGCCAAATGTTCTTGATAACTTTTACCAAAAACTGTTTCTCCATTATCAAAACGGCTTAAAAAATAATTATATTCGGTTTCTTCCGAATAAATTGCGGCTTTTATCGCGTTTACACCCGGATTACAAATCGGGCCGGGCGGTAAGCCCTGATTTTTATATGTGTTATAGTCGGAATTTATCTGGGTATCTTCAATGCTATATTGTTTTTTGTTCTCTCCAAGAATATAAGCTAATGTCGCGCAAGACTCCAGCGGCTGGCCATTTTTTATGCGATTACGAAAAATTCCGGATACTATCCGCATATCGCTATAATCACGCACTTCTTTTTCAATAAGCGATGCCAAAATAATAATTTCGTATATGCTTCTGCCGGAACTTTCTATGTCTTCCCGCATTTCAACAGTTATTTTTTTGTCTAAATTATCCAGCATTTTCACGATAATATCTTCCGCTGTCGCGTCGCTAAATATTCTATAAGTATCGGGAAACAAAAAACCTTCCAAGTCAGCTTGCGGTGAAGCCCCCTTAAAAATAGTATAATCCCAATTGCCGGTTTTTGTTTTAGCCAGTACTAAAAATTCATTATTTTTTAAAACGCCATTTTCAGTCAAATATTTATTTATTTCTTCCATTCTCCAGCCTTCAATTATTTTTATTGTTTTTTCGTCAATCAAAGCTTGCCCATTAGCCAATATATCGGCAATTTCCTTGATTGAAAGCGAAGGACTAAGAAAATAATCTCCGGCTTGAATTTTTTTATCTATATCTTTATTTTTTAAATATACCTTAAAATAAAACTTTGATTTAATTAACCCGGAAGCGGATAAGCTTTCGCCTATATCATCAACGCTTTGGCCGGCTAAAACTGTAAACGTGATATTGTCCGCTTGCTCAGCCGCCGGATTATTAATAGCTTTTTGATAAAAAATAAAAATTATTATAAACAAAATAATTACTATAAATATAAATTTTATAATTTTTTTCATAAGACCTTTTGCAGAATAATATTTCTTAACGAAATTTTCAAATTTTAGGGAAATTTTTTAAAAAAAATTTTTGTTTATATGACAATATAGACCAAAATTTTTTTGGAAAAATTTATCAAAATATGGAAATTGTCTAGGCTACGCCAGATCTGGCGAAGCTATGACAGTAGTAAAATTATTTTGCAAGAGGTCTAGAACTTACAAATAATTATTCTTTCCTTCCTTCTTTAATTTTTCTACCGCCTTTTTAACATCGGCTGACCCTTTAAGGGAGGAAATAAACAAAGCATCTTTTGTATCTATTATTGCTAAATTATTAATATCGTTAACCACGATTATTTTCTTGTCTTGCGCGCAATAAATTAAATTATTAACGGAATCGCTAATTTCCACTTCTCCTTTTATTACGTTGTCTTCTTCATTTTCCGAAAGAATTCTTTTTATTATGTGCCACTTGCCCAAATCGCTCCATCCAATTTTATTGGAAACGCTCATGGCAATTTTATCTATTTTATTGGTAATAGCTGTTTCAACAGTAATTTTCTCTAATTCTCCATATAATTCTTGAGCTTTCTTTAAATCTTTTTTATCACTAATTAATTCAACAACGGCCTGGCAGGTTTTGTACATTTCTTTCTGGTGTATTTTAAATAAATTCGCAATATGCTTTAACTGCCACAAATACATTCCCGTATGACTATAATAGACTCCGGTTTTTATTAATTCCTGACAATACTCATAATTGGGCTTTTCAACTACGCCCGCGACCCAGTATATCGCTTCCTCACCGTTTCTATGCAATTTTTTTCCAGATTTAAAGTAAGTGTAGCCGGTATCCGGATAAGCGGGTATAATAGCCGGGGTTAATATGTAGTCGGGATTATTTAAAATAAAATTTTCAGTAGTTAAAAGCAAACTGCCAAAAGCCTCGTTGTCGGAAATATAATCATCGGCCGGTAAAGACGCTATTACTTCGCCGGGGCCGCATAGCTTTTCCAAATAACAAACTTCAAGACACATAGCCGGTCCGGTATTTCTTGTGTCAGTTTCAATAATAATATTATTATTTTCAATTTCCGGTATTTCTTTTTTTGCTCTATCCTTAAATTTCCGGTTTACTGAAATAAATAAATCCCCCGGCTTGTCAAGCAAAGGAGCGATTCTTTCGTAAGTATTCCTAAGCATGCTTTTACTGCCGATGATATTCTGGAACTGTTTTGGGTTGTCGGCACGGCTCATCGGCCACAATCTTGTGCCTATGCCTCCGGCTCTAATAACAATTTTCATAAATCTATATTTAACTTTTTATTAATGGGACAAATATAAATCCCGGAAATATTTTTTTTATATATTTTTTATTACCTGTTTTATCAATTACTACCATATCTTGCGAAGCAAATTGTTCTCCGATCGGCAGCACGATTCTGCCCCCGATTTTTAATTGTTTTAATAATTCTTCCGGAACTTCATTCGCGGCTGCGGCTACAATTATTCTATCAAAAGGCGCGTATTCAGGCAAGCCTTTATATCCGTCTCTTTGAAATATTTTTGTGGTGCCGTTTTTTATAAAATTATATTTGCTAATATTTTTCTCGGCAAACTTTTTTAATTCCTTAATAATCTCAACTCCATAAACCCTTCCCTTGCCGCCTACTATACGCGCAAGCAAAGCCGTGGTCCAGCCGGAACCGCTGCCCACGTCAAGAATTTTGTCGTTTTTTTTCGGTGAAAGCAATTCCATCATAAAAGCTACGGTTAACGGCTGTGATATTGTCTGCTTATAACCAATCAGCAAAGGCTCATTAAGATCAGCATCTTTTTTGTCTTCCGGGCGCAAAAAATCTTTTCTATAAATTTCACTAAAGGCATCAATAATTTCAGGCGTTTTTAAGTAGCCAGCCGATATTAATTCATTAACTAACTGCATATTAAATCAATTAACTTGCCTTTGGGGCTTGCTTTTTTTAGTAATATATGATATAATTAATTTAGAGTAAAAATATTGCAAAAAAACAAAAATTAAAACAAAAATGAATAAATCAAAAAATTTACTAAATTTAAATTTAAGTAATAAATTTTTAATTTCTTTTTATTATTCTCTATTACTGGCATTAATAGGGATTTTTTTATTGCCAAATTTAGCTTATCTTACATCTATTAACGGGGAAAAAATAATTGAATTAACCAACAAAGAAAGAATAAAAAATAATTTAGAAATAGTGACTGCCAATCAACTGCTTACCAAGGCCGCTTACGAGAAAGGCAAAGCTATATTTGATTCTCAAACGTTCCAGCACAATATTAATGATAAAAAATTTTCGTCCTGGATAAAGGAGGCCGGATATAAATATTTTTATGCCGGAGAAAATCTAGCAATTGATTTCGCAACTAACGAGGGAACTATCGAGGCATGGCTAGAATCACCTACTCATAAAAAAAATATATTAAACGAAAATTTCAGGGAAATTGGCGTAGCTGTTATAGAGGGAGAATTTGATAATAACAACACGACAATAATTGTACAAATTTTCGGATCGCCCTTATCCGAAAATATAACAAACTACGCGGGATTGAACTTGTCGGAAAATAAAACATTAATCTCTGAAAATCCCAATTATTACCAAAAACAAAATTATAATTTTCCATTTAAAAATATTCAAACCGGCCAAGCACCGGAAATTCTATTGACTCATTCCACGGAAAATTTTCAAAACAAGCCGGTAAAATATCAAATAAGCAATGAATTTCAAATTTTAAAAAATTACCAATTAATCAAAGCGGGCGTTAATAAAATAAACGCGAATAAATCTTTTGTCTTGAGCAAAATTAATATTTTAAATAATACTTTAATATCTAATTACATACTGCTGATTATTCTCTCTCTAATATTAATATTATTTGAATCTTTTTTAAGGCCCGCTAGCTCTGGAAAATAAAAAAATATACTAAAATAATTGCCGCTAAAACAAACCTATATACCGCAAAAATATTTAATGAATGATTTTTTATAAAGCGCATAAAATATTTTATAGCCAGAAAACCGGCTAAATAAGAAAAAATAAAACCAACGATTAATAAAAGCATTTCTTCCGCTGGCGGCTTACTCTTAATAATTGAGGGCATTTTCACGATAACAGCACCGAAAATTATCGGAATTGATAATAAAAAAGAAAATCTTACCGCCGCTTCTCTCTTTAGATTTGCGCTTAAACCTGCTATAATAGTAATACCGGAGCGGGAAGTTCCGGGAATAAAAGCAATTATCTGCGCTAATCCGATTATTAAAGCTTCGCGCCAGCCAATATTTTTATATTCTTTATTCTTTTGGCTAAATTTCTCAAAAATAATAAACAAAATGCCGACTATAACAAGCATGGCCGCTACAACCAGTATGGAACGAAATTTATTTTCAATCAAATCATTAAAAAGAAAGCCAACCAGGGCGGCCGGTATCGTACTAAGGATAATTAGCCAGCTTAACCTAGACGAATCGTTCCGCTTTCCGGCAAAACTTCTTAACCAAGCAGTGAGCAAGGACGCGATATCTTTTTTAAAATAATAAATTACCGCCAAAAGAGATCCGAAGTGCAAAATAACATCAAACGCCATTTGATTTTGGATCGGCAAGGAAATAAAATCATGTAGTATTACCAAATGGCCAGAACTAGATATCGGTACAAATTCTGTTATTCCTTGAATAATACCGAAAATCGCTGAATAAAAATAATTAATCATACATATTTAAATTTAAGCAATCTTTTATGTCATTAGAAATATTATTACTGCCGTTAGTTGCCGGGCTGATTGCCCAACTAATAAAATTTTTCATTAGATCAAACAATAAAAAATTTGAATTTAAAAACATTCTTGCCTATTCCGGCATGCCTTCCGGCCATAGCGCGATAGTAATATCTTTGGCAACGATTATCGGATTAAAAGAGGGAATAAACTCTCCTCTTTTCGCCATAAGCATAATATTGGCGATAATCGTAATTAGGGACGCTCTGGGAATCAGGCGCTATCTGGGCCAGCATGGAAAAACCTTAAATATTTTAGTCAAAGAC
>QMNH01000036.1 GCA_003647675.1 Candidatus Falkowiibacteriota bacterium
ACTATTTTTTTATCTAATATTAGTGAAACTATTATATATTTTGCTTAATATTAGCGATAATATACACTATCGCCATAACGTACGTCAATATATGTTTTAGAGTTATAATCTTCCTTTAATTTTTCATTTTTAATAACCAAAAGCTTGCTTATTTGTTTCTCAATTTCCTCCTTTGTATTAAAATAGATTGTTGGCCCGGACTCTAGAGTTACTTTTACGGTATCTACGTCAGAATCCAGGACAAATCGTTCTATCTTAAATTCGCTGTTGTATTCTTTAAATTTGATAAACAATTGTTTGGCGTATTCTATTAAAGAATTTTCTACTGTTATTTTTTTATCCATTATAAAATTGCCGGAATCGTTTTTTATAATCGGATAATCTTTTTGCGATATTTCCAGTAAATTAACTTCACTGATAATAAGGCCGTAATCATCCGCGTAAAAATAGTTTTCATTCTCTTGCCATATTATCGCGTATTCTTTTTCTTTGTATTTTATTTCCAGACTGCCCGGCAGTTTTTTGCTTATGGCCAAGCTTTCAAAAGAGTATTTATTGGATAAATTTTTGATCAGCTTTTTTTTGCTGAATAAAAATAAATTTTTTTGCGGGATAATTGCCAAAAAATTATCATCAATCTGCTGCCAGGTCATGTTTTCTATTTGGGCAGGATCAATCCTGCCCCCGCCCTGGACAACAATTTTTTTTATTGAAAAATAATTTGAGTAAAACAAAAATAAAACTGCCAGGACAATAAGCGCGCTAGCGATGCCGGCAATTAATTTTGTTTTTAACGAAAACTTGTAATTTGAGAACCTTAATGAGGTGCGCTTTTTTTTGGAAAAAAAAGGATTTTTATAAGATTTTGAGGAGTAAGACAGTTTTCCCTTTTTTCTTATTTTTCTATTTACTATCTTGAAATTCCTCTTGGGAAACATATTGTTTTATTATTAATCCTATCATAAAAGCATAAATATGGTGTAATCCGAATCGATTTATTTCATATTCCTTTTTTTTATCACCATGTTCAATTGTGGCCAGCTGTCCTTGGCTGGTTTTTGTAATTTGCGCGACGCTAAAATCAGATTTATTGTTTACTCCAAAAGTTACAGTTTTAATTTTTGTTAATTTACTTAAATTCTTGATCCGATTATTTTCATTATTTAACACTAACAAGCCTTGCGAAGGTAATTTTTTTACTAAATACTCGTATTCACCCACCAATTCATCCAAATCGGAAAAACCTTCCAAATACCTTTGTGTAATATCGGTTATTACCGCTATTTTCGGCTTAACTATTTTTAGCAGATATTTTATGTCGCCTGGATCAGAAGTGCCAAGCATTAATATAAAAAATTCAGGAAAATTCTTTGATAATATTTTTGCCCAAGTCTTAAAGATTATCGGCAGCCAATTTTTATAAGAATTATAACCGCTAGGCAAATTTAAAACCGCTAAAGGCAGTCCAATTTCTGTATTAAAATTCTTGGGATTAGCCCGTACCGATTTGCCTGCCGCCTCTAAAACTCGTTTAATTTCATCCCTTACAAAAGGCTTATTGGTGCTTCCGGCCACAACAATTATCGTGGGACGACGAATAAACAATACAAATTTTGTAATATATTTTAGATAGTGTTTTAGGATTGTTTTAAACAATAATTTCATATTATTTTATTTTTTTAAAGTAGCCTTCCATCCGATTAAACGCTTCTGTAATATCTTTTTCGTTCCGTCCAAAACTCATTCTAACATGCCCTTCTCCGTTTGGACCAAAAGCTATTCCCGGCACGATTGCTACCTGGATATTATCCAATAAGTCAAGAGCAAATTTCCATGAATCTGGATTGTTAATTTTAATTTTAGGGAATACATAATAAGAGCTTTCCGGTTTCACATAGCTAAAAATATGCTTTAATCTATCAAGTCGGGAGCAAATTAACTCCCGCCTTTGTTCGTAAATTAAGTTGAATTTTTTAATATCACTCTCCCCCATCTCTAGCGCTCCCATGGCAGCGTATTGTGAAATTACCGGAGCGCAAGTAACCAGACAATCGTGGACCTTTAAAATTTCCCCGACTATAGACTCGTCGCTGTGTAAATACCCTATCCGCCAGCCTGTCATGGCGTAAGCTTTTGAAAAACCATAAATACGTATTAATCTTTTTCTTAATTCGGGAATCTCGGCTAATGAAAAAAAACCGCGGCCTGGGCCGTAGATAAAATCTTTATAGACTTCGTCGGAAATTAAAAATAAATTATATTTTTCGGCAAGCCGGGCTAGTCCCAGTAATTGTTTTTTGGCGTACAAGGTTCCGGTGGGATTATTGGGGTTGCAATAAAAAATAGCTTTTGTCTTGGGAGTAATCGCCTTTTCGTAACTCCCAAGCTCAAAGCTCCATCCCTTTTCTTCGTTCAAGGGCACAAATATGCTCTTGCACCCCGCCAGAGCTATTACTTCGCGGTAACTCGTATATGTCGGTTCAGGGATAATAATTTCATCACCAGGCTCTGTTATCGCTAAAATAGTGGCGGTTATACCCTCAATAGTGCCGGCGGTAATAATAATTTCATTTTGCCAATCATAAAACATGTTTTCTTTGGCTAGCTCCACTTCTATTAATTCCCGCAGTTCCGGCAAGCCCGGCGACAAGGAATATTTCGCCACTACTCCCCTTTTTAAAGCTTTTTCTACCCGCCGTTTTATGCAATTTGGAGTATCAAAACTAGGCACGCCCTGGGCCAAAGAAACACAATCCGGGTATCTAGAAGCCCGGAGTTCAATTTGTTTTATTGTAGATAGTTGTAAATTTTTTGTTCTATTAAACATAAACCCAGCGAATTAAGTTACTGCGCCATCAATAAGTTTGTCTAAAAATACGCCAAATTCCATTCCGGCGACTTTCGCTGCTTGCGGAGCCAGCGAAGTCGCGGTCATTCCGGGAATAGTGTTAACTTCCAGAAAATAAAATCTATTTTTATTTTCTTCCAAAATAAAATCAACCCGGGCAAGATCTTTACAGCCGATTGCATTATATACTTTTATGGCTAAATTTTGCGCTTCATTGCGCGTTTCATCCGAAATTTCTGCCGGGCATATTTCATCGCAGGCTCCCGGTTCGTATTTAGCCTTGTAATCAAACCAAGATGAAGCCAGAGGTTTAATCTCAATAACCGGTAAGGCAATCGGCGGATTATTTCCCATTATGGCCACTGTTAATTCGCGCCCTTTGATAAATTCTTCCAATAAAACATTTTCGCCATATTTAAAAGCGTTTTTAATCCCGCCCTTTAATTGCCGCTCATTTTCGGCAATTGATATTCCGACTGAACTGCCTAGCTCAGCCGGTTTAATTACTATCGGAAAATTAAATTCTTTAATAATTGCTTCTAAATTTAAATTTTTACTTTTTTCTATAACTTTATCCCGAGGAACCCTAACGCTGTTTTTTTCGACTATTACTTTTGCTTTATATTTATTCATAGCCAGAGCGCTTGCCAGGCAACCGGAGAATAAATAAGGCATATTAATCATATCAAGCATGCCTTGCAATTTTCCGTCCTCCCCGAAAGGGCCGTGCAGTGCCGGAAAAACTAAATCAAATTTTTTGTTAAACGCGTCTAAATAAAATTTTTTCAAATCATCTTTCGGATCATATAACGCAACTTCGTATTTTTCCTTATTAAGCGCTTCAAGAATCATCATCCCGGTTTTAAGAGACACTTCCCTTTCGCCTGATACTCCGCCCCGAAGTAAGGCTATTTTTAGTTTAGACATAATTTTTATTTAATATTAGATAAATTTACAGCATTTAAAGCATTTCATCTTTTTTTATTTTTCTAAAAGCTTTTTCGTCACCGTATTCAATAAAATCTTTATGATGCGATGGTTCTTTAAAATTTTTTGATTTTTTATGTTTTATGGCGCACCAATATTTTTCGGTTTCTGCTCCAATTGCCGAAGCATAATGGATAAGTCCATTAGCGTAGCCGCAATAAACGCAATTTAATTTTTCCAGTACATTTAAATACTTTAATTTATGCCTGTCAATTTTTATATATTCGACTCTATTAATAGTCGGCAATTTATAAAGTGGGAAGCATGCATGATGATATATTTCAAGAAAAAAATCAAAAAATATCAACGGAAAAACCATAATATAAATAAAAGGCATTAAAGCCATGTGCCTGGCTGTATTAGTTAAATAATTTAATAGATAATCTTTGTTTAATAATCTTTCCATATTTATTATTTATTTATTTCTATATACTTCAAATTATCTGGCATCCATTTCCTTAAGACTTCGGGGATTTTAATACTTCCGTCTTTCTGTTGATAATTTTCCAGGATTGCAATTAAAATACGGCCGATAGCAAAAGCGGTAGCGTCATTCATATGAACAAATTCATTTTCCCCATCTTTGGTTTTATATCTAATATTAAGCCGTCTTGATTGATAATCGGTCATATAGTCCGAGGTATGAGTTTCCCGATAAGTATTTTGTCCCGGCAACCAGCATTCTATGTCCATTTGGCGAAAATCCGGCTTTCCCATATCTCCGGAGCAAATCATAACTACCTGGTGCGGAATATTAAGTTCCGAAACTAAATATTCCTGGATAGCTACTATAAAATCCTGTTCAACAAGTCCGTATTCAGGCTGAATAAATGTTTCCATTTCTGCTTTATCGAATTGATGTCGTCTAAAAATACCGGCAGTATCCTTGCCGTACGAACCAGCCTCTCTTCTGAAGGCAGTTGAATAGCCAACATATCTAATCGGCAGGTCCTTTTCATTAATTATTTCATCAATATGCAAAGGCCCGAGCGTATGCTCGGCGCTGCCGATAAGCAGGCTATCGTCTTCTTTTAAGTAATACCTGTCTTCAATTGGATCAAATCGATCCATCTTCTTCATGATTTCGGATTTTGCTATTACCGGAGGAACCACCGGCGTAAAAGGCTTGTCAAATGGATTTCCTACTTTTTTCGCTAATTTTTTTATTATTTCTTTATCGGTTAATGTCTGAAAAACAAATTGAATTAATGCGAATTGAATCAATACAGCATCACCAAATAGATAATTAAATCTTGAACCGGAAATGCGGGAAGATTTTTCTGTGTCTATAATACCATGCATTATTCCTAGCTCCATATGGTCTAGGGGCTTAAAATCAAATTTAGTTGGTTCTCCGTGTTTCCTAATTGCTTTATTTTCTGATTCATCCTTCCCGATTAGCGTATCCTTGGATATAATATTGGGTACTTTATAAATTAATATTTTATAATTATCGTCTATATCATTAAATTTTTTCTCCAAAGCCGCTAATTCATTTTTTATTTTTTTGCCTTTCTTGATTTGTTCATCGGTCGGTTTTCCGTTTTTCACTTCTTGCGCGAGCTCGTTGCGTATTTTGCGTAAATCGTCTATCTGGGCAAGCATACTTCTTCTTTGCTTGTCAATTTCCAATAATTTATCAATATCTACCGTTAAATTTTTAACTTTTACGGCTTGTTTAATTTCTTCTTTATTTTCTCGAATGTATTTAATGTCTAACATAATATTTTATATTAATAATTTATAAAATTCCAAACTACACCTTCGAATCCCCCTTGAGTGATGAAGATATATTTCTTATATCATTATATAATATAACTGGTTTTGTTATTTTTACTTCAAAAGCATAGCTAAGATCTTTTTCATTTGGTAATTCATTTAATACAAATATTTTTTTACCCAAATACTTTGCTATCGCTATTTCCATTAAAGTACTTCCGCCAATATAACCATTAATTCCTTTCTTGGGATAATTAAGTACTAGTATGGCATCACTATTCTTAATTAAATTAAAATGCTTGTCCATGAAGTTGCCATTTGATATATACTTAAAGTCATTCTTTAAGTCACTATTCTCCACAAATTTTTCAACTTCGTTGGGAAGAAATATTTTATATCCTAATTTTTCTAATTTTGACTTAATATCTAGCATTTCTTTAGCGAAACGCATACTGCCGCAGATTGTAATTCTCATAAATTAAATAATTTTTAATTTTTTAAACCAATAGCTATAAGCTTCTTCAAATTTTAATTTATTAAAATCATTAACTGCTATCCATTTAATTTGTTTAGCTTCACTTTTACTTCTCTTGATTTTACCTTCCCAGTCAAGTATTTCATATAAATACCAATCATGCCCTTTTACTCCTCGACTACAAGTATTCCAGCTTAGAAATTCATGAAAAAGCAATTTATAATTATTTACTTTTAAGCCAGTTTCTTCCAGTATTTCTCGTTTTAATGCTTGTTCGGGAGTTTCGTCTTTTTCAATATGTCCAGCCGGACAAGCCCAGCCAAATGGATATTTCATCCTCTCTATCATTAAAATTTCATTTTTATCATTTTTTATTATCGCCCCGACGCTTTTATGCATAAATTAAAGCTTATTACCATTTTTAATTCTTTGGCTTCATTAGCGGAAATATCTGGCATTCGCGCGTAGATTTATCCATTAAAAAGCTAAACAGGCGTTCGCTCATGCCAAACCCGCAAGTCGGCGGCATGCCGTATTCTAATGCTTCAACAAAGTCATGGTCGTGCATTTGCGCCTCATCGTCACCGGCTTCGCGCAGTTTTTGCTGAGACTTGAATCTCTCGGCCTGGTCAATCGGATCATTCAATTCGCTATACCCCTTACCCAATTCGGAACCGGCTAGCATTACCTGGAATCGCTCTACGATATCCGGATTTTCCTCGCTTCTTTTGGCAAGCGGCTCCATGGTAACCGGCACATTAATTAAAAAACCCGGGCCGGCAATATTTTTTCGGCAATATTTCCAAAGATTATCTATGGCCCGCGTTAAATTAAAACCTTTTTTGTTGTAATCAATTTTTAATTCTTTTAGTTTTTTTTCAATTTGTTCCTTGCTGGCGCTTAAAACATCTAAACCCGTATTTTCTTTTATTATTTTTTGAAAATCGTATATTTCCCACTTTTTTCCCAAGTCTATCTTATGTCCTCGAATATTAAATTTTAACGTACCGAAAGTTTTTTCGGCAATGTACTTAAATAATTTTTCAACTAATTTCATCCCGTCCCGGTAGTCGGCATATGCCCAATAAAATTCCATCTGCGTATAATCCTGCATATGTTCCGAACTCATGCCTTCGTTGCGGAATTGCCGGCCGATTTCAAAAGTTTTTTCCAAGCCGGCTACCATCAAGCGCTTTTGCCATAATTCACCCATAGAAATTCGCAGATATACATCCAAATCCAAAGCATTATGATGAGTTGTAAACGGCCTGGCGTCAGCTCCGCCGGCAGTAACTTCAAGAACCGGCGTTTCCACTTCTAAAAATCCATTATTGTTCATAAATTCACGCGCAGAATTCCAAAAAACTGCTTTTTTTTCTATCATATCCCGTATTTCATCATTAAAAATAATATCCAAATATCTTTTACGCAATTTTTCTTCTTCGTCTTTAAGTCCGTGCCATTTTTCCGGCAATGGCCTAATGGCTTTAGACAGAATTTTAAAATCATCGGCTTTAATGCTTTTTTCACCCTTGTGCGTAACAAAACATCCGCCTTTTACTTCCAAAAAATCGCCGACATCAATTAATTTTTTAAATATCTTAAATTTATCAACGCCGATTTCTTTCTTTGAAAACGCTATCTGAATTTTACCTGAAGCGTCTTTTATTTGGGAAAAAATTAAATTTCCATGTTCGCGCTTGCTCATTAAGCGACCGGCCGCGTAAATAGATTTTTTTGCAGTTTGGAATTCATTAAATTTTTGTAAAATGTCTTTAACCCTAAAAATCCGGTTTGATTTTGCCGGATATGGATTAATTTTATTTCTTCTTAATTCTTTTAATTTTTCCAGACGTTCGCTTCGTTCGCTAACTTTAGTTTTTTTCATATTATTCTTCTGTCATATATTAAAAATAAAAACAAGGAAACTATTGATTTCCAATAGTATTATTTTAATATAAACAGAGCTAAAAGTCAAAAGCTTTTAACAAAAAAAGCCTTCTTGCTAAAAAGGCTTAATATAACCGCGCGGATACTTATAATTTACTTTAAAATATTAAAAATAATATTATTCAATTTTTAGAATCTTATATTTAACTTCACCTTTCGGGGTTTGAGCCGTTACAATATCGTTTTTATTTTTGTCTAAAAAAGCCTGCCCCAGAGGTGATTCATTTGAAATTTTACCTTCCAGCGGATCAGCCTCGTAAAAACTTACTATAGTAAATTCCCTGGTTTTTCCGTTTGATTCAACGGTAATCCTTGAACCCATTCCCACTTTATCGGTGGTATTACCGTTTTCTACTATTACTAATGTTTTTAGAAGGCGGGTAATTTCAATAATACGGCCGTCGTTAAAAGCTTGGGCGTCCTTTGCTTC
>QMNH01000037.1 GCA_003647675.1 Candidatus Falkowiibacteriota bacterium
AAAAAACAAACTAATAACCCTAAAAAAAGTTATATTATAGATGCAGGAATAGCTAATTTTGTCGCCTCGCGGTTTTCTCGCGATAGGGGAAAATTTTTTGAAAATTTAGTTTTTTTGGAATTAAAAAGGCAGGACAGGGAAATTTTTTATTATAAAACAAAAAGTAATTTTGAGGTGGATTTTGTTGTTAATAACAGGAAAAAACCGGTAAGCTTAATTCAGGTTTGCTGCGATTTAAAAGGCGATAAAACCAAAAACAGGGAAGAAAGAGCCTTGTTGGAAGCTATGGCCGAGCTGAATATTAAGGAAGCCTTTATTATAAATGACAATACCGACGAAATAAAAACAATCTCTAAAAAAAGAATTAAGTATATTCCTTTATATAAATGGATTTTATTAAATAGTTAGTGTGTAAAAACTAGCGCGAAGTTAAAAATTTAAGATCAGGCCGTATTTTTTATAAAATTTTTTGAAGTGATATAGTAATATCAGTGAAAATAATTTTATAAAAAATATGTGAAAATATTAAATTTTAAGCCGTTGCTAGTTTTTACACGCTAACTAAATAGGGGTGGCTGATTTTACTAAATCAAAACAGTTCATAAAATTTAATAATCTCTACCTTGAAAACCATTTTTATAATTTTTAGGGTAAAAATATTTAAAATTAATGTTAATGTCCAATTAGTAAAATTTTAAATTTTTTGATTGTATTGTTTTCCGTATAAAAAATGTATACAGCAGATTATTGCTATTTAGTATATTTTAAGTTATAATAAATTAAGGAAATTAAAAATAATAGTTAAAAAAATTAAGTATTTAATAAATGAAAGAAAATATAATTGCCGGACTTGATATCGGCTCCACGTCAATTCGTTTGGTTATCGGCCAAAAAGGAAAAGGCTCTGAAGGCGGAAAATTAAAAATAATCGGCGCGGTCAGCGTGCCGGCCGAAGGCATAAATAAAGGCGCGGTTAAGTCAATTGAAGACGTTACTTCGTCTATTTCGGCCTGTTTGGAAAAAGCCGAACGGCTGGTTGGGGTGCCGATAGAAAGCGTTTGGGTATCCATAAACAGCCCGTATATAAAATGCGAAAAAAGCCGGGGCGTAGTGGCGATTGGCCGCAGTGACGGCGAAATAAGTCAAGACGACATCGAGCGGGCGCTGGAAGCGGCCAGGGCTTTGACCGTACCGCCTAATTACGAGATATTGCATGTAATTCCGATTAATTTTACAGTAGATAATCAGGAAGAAATTAAAGATCCGGTCGGAATGACCGGAGTCCGTCTGGAAGTTGAAACCTTAATCATCCAAGGCCTTACCAGCCAGATAAAAAATTTAACAAAAGCCATATTCAGAACCGGATTGGATATAGAGGACTTGGTGCTTTCCCCCCTAGCCGCGGCTGAAGCCGTTATCGGCGCCAAGCAAAAGGAACTGGGCTCGGCCTTAATTAATATCGGTTCTTCAACCACTAGTTTAGCTATATTTGAAGAGGGCGAATTACTGCATACCGCGGTTATTCCGATAGGCTCCGAGCATATTACGGCCGACATTGCTATCGGACTCAGATGCCCGATTAATTTAGCTGAGCGGATAAAAATTGAACATGGCGGCGCCAAGCCGGAAAATTTTTCCAAAAAAGACGAAATTGATATTAGCGAACTTATTAAAGAGGAAGACGCGGACGAAGAGGTGAAAACAATAAAAAGGAAGTATTTAACTGAAATAATAGAAGCCCGCGTAGAAGAAATATTTGAAAAAGTTGATGATGAATTTAAAAAAATAGAGCGTTCCGGCATGCTGCCGGGTGGCGTGTTTTTAATCGGCGGCGGCACTAAATTAAGCGATATAGTAGATATTGCCAAGAAAAGATTACGCTTGCCGGCTTGCCTGGGGGCAAACAAAAACGTTGAAGCCGTAATAGACAAAGTGAATGAAACCGAATTTTTAAACGCATTAGGCTTGGTAGTTTGGGGCAGCCATGTTTTTGACAGTGATAAAGGGACTGGATTAAAACTTCCTGGAGGAGCGGCGGTAAATAAGACAATCGAAAAAACGAAAAAGTGGATACAGTCGTTGATACCCTAATTTAATAATTTTGTAATTTTTAAATAAATATAAATGTTTTAATTTTTAAATTATTAACCAATAATTAGCATAAAGTTTATTTAAAATTAAAAATTATAAAAATTAAAAATTATTTAGCTGTATAAAAAATGTATACAGCCAGAACTTGAATTATTTTACAATATAATATACAATAAATATAATAAAAGATAAGCTTAAATCAGATAAATTGAGAGAGAATAATTTTATATACATGATACCTGAAATTGCTAACCAATTAACTAATCACTAATTAACTAAATATATATGGCGGAAATAAAACCATTAGCAGAAGCATTTGCGAAAATAAAGGTAGTTGGCGTTGGCGGCGGCGGCGGATCGGCCGTTAACCGCATGGTTGATGCTGGAGTTAAGGGCGTTGAATTCGTGGCCATTAATACCGATGTTCAGGCTTTGCATTATAATAAAGCGAATAAAAAATTACATATCGGCAAATCGATTACGCGTGGCCTGGGAGCCGGCATGAATCCAGAGCTGGGAAAGCAGTCGGCCGAAGAGTCGCAAAACGAGGTTCGCGATATACTAAAAGACGCGGACATGGTTTTTGTTACTTGCGGACTTGGCGGCGGCACTGGCACCGGTGCTTCGCCGATAATTGCCGAGATTGCCCGTGACTTGGGCGCATTAACAGTGGCGGTGGTCACTAAGCCTTTTGGGTTTGAAGGTGTGCAGAGAAAAGGCATCAGCGAGCGGGGGCTTATGGAATTGGCAGATAAAGTAGATACAATAATTACTATTCCTAACGACAAGCTGTTGTCGGTGATTGATAAAAAAACTTCGCTCCTGGACGCTTTTATGGTAGTTGACGACGTGCTCCAGCAGGGGGTGCAGGGCATTGCTGAACTTATTACTATGCCAGGATTGATTAACGTTGATTTCGCGGACGTGAAAGCGGTAATGGCTAATGCCGGATCGGCTTTGATGGGAATCGGACTGTCAAGCGGCGAGAATAAAGCAATTGAGGCGGCTAAAGCGGCCATTAATTCACCGCTGCTAGAAATGTCAATTGAAGGCGCTCGGGGCATATTATTTACTATTACCGGCGGGCCTAATCTGGGTATGAACGAAGTAAATGAGGCAGCGAAAATAATAACTGCCGCGGCCGAAGAAGATTCAAAAATTATTTTTGGCGCCGTAATTGATCCGAAAATGAAAGATGAATTAAAGGTTACCGTAGTCGCTACCGGTTTTGACGGCCGGATATCCGGCGAATTGGAAAGAATAGGCGCGGAAAAGGCATATACGCCCAGTTCTTATATTGAAGAAAAGGAAAAAGAAGATGTTTTTAAAGAAAAAAAGAAAAAATCCAAAATATCTTCCCTTAAAGCGGCTCAAGCCGAACCGGCCAGAAAAAAAGAAGCAACCCTGGAAGGGGAAGAGGACGATGAATTGGGAATACCGGCTTTTATTCGGAAGAAAATGATGTAACACTACAAATTATCATCGCTCCGCGAGACCTGGCGCAGCCTAGACAAATCTTATACAAATTTACAAATAGAAAACAACCGTCTTTACACAAATAAGGCGGTTGTTTGTATAATAAAATTTATTAGATTCGTAAGTTTGTAATAATTGAGTTATCCACCATTTTATAGTTTTCCACAGCAAAAAAAGGGTTGTATATTCAGGTAGATTTGTTATTATAATAAAAGATAATATAAAAATACTAAAATTA
The DNA here is from genome assembly GCA_003647675.1 of Candidatus Falkowiibacteriota bacterium. GTDB lineage: Bacteria > Patescibacteriota > Patescibacteriia > Patescibacteriales > UBA12075 > B7-G4. The sequence continues at coordinate 3,806 of QMNH01000037.1, forward strand.
GATAATTAATATAATCTTGACTTTACTATATCTTGTGGTACAATATAGATAGGAAACACAAGATATAGTATTAATGGCAGTTTAAAGAAAACACCTACTTAGGCTCTTATAATAAAAGACAAGTTTGAACAGGTGTTTTTTGTTTGTTAATTAGTAAGATGCTAATTAACTAGTTGCGAATGAAGTAAATAAAAAAATAAACGTAATTTGCGGCATTCGCATTTATTCGCAGATTAGCATCAGGTTATATTATGAAGTGTCCAGTTTGTTATTATCAAGATACAAAAGTAATAGATTCAAGGGTAGCCAGCGATGGTTTGTCAATTAGGCGTCGCCGGGAGTGTTTAAAATGCGGCTTTAGATATTCAACCTATGAAGAAATTGAAATATTGGATTTGTCAGTAGTAAAAAGAGATGGCAGAAAAGAAGCATATAATAGAGAGAAGGTGGTAAAGGGATTAAAAAAAGCGCTTGAAAAAAGGCCGATAACAGAAGAAAAATTTAAAAAATTGGTAAATTCAATAGAAAGGGATTTGCAGGTATTAAGAAAAAGCGAAGTAACATCAAACCAGGTAGGCCAGTTGATAATGAAGCACTTAAAAAAAATTGACCAGGTCGCCTATATCCGTTTTGCCAGCGTTTACGAATCTTTTAAGGATGTGCAGACCTTTCGCCGGGAGTTAAATAAGCTTTTAAAAAATAAAAAAGGCAAAAAGCCGATTAAATAAAAGCATGACTAAAAGCAAAATTACACAAATAAGAAAAAGAAAAGGTAAAATCGTTAGTTTTAACGAAGATAAAATTATAAACGCGATTTATAAGGCAACAGAAGCGACTGGAGCCGCTGATAAATATTTAGCTAAAAAATATAGTCAGGAGATAATTAACTGTATAAATGAGAAATTTCATTCTCGCAGTATTCCTGCAGTTGAAGAAATTCAGGATATAGTGGAGGAGGTTTTAATTTCCAATCGGCAGATAAAAATCGCTAAAACCTACATATTATATAGAGATCAAAGGGCGCGCCTCAGAGAAATGAAATCAATGGTTAATTCAAACGACATAATGGAAGAATATTTAAAACAGTCGGATTGGCGAGTAAAAGAGAATTCAAACATGAGTTTTAGCTTGCAAGGCTTAAATAACCATTTAGCTTCGGTAATTTCATCAAATTATTGGTTGAACAAGGTATATACCGCCAATATCAGGGAAGCGCATCAAAACGGGGAAATGCATATCCATGACTTACAGCTGTTAGCCCCTTATTGCGCTGGTTGGGACTTAAAAGATTTATTAATGCAGGGTTTTACCGGCGTGAGCGGAAAAATAGAATCAAAGCCGCCTAAGCATTTTCGCACGGCTTTGGGCCAAGTTATTAATTTTTTCTATACCCTGCAGGGCGAAGTAGCCGGCGCTGAGGCTTTTTCAAATTTTGATACCTATTTAGCCCCCTTTATAAGGTATGACAAATTGGAGTACAAAGAAGTAAAACAGTGTATCCAGGAATTTTTGTTTAACATAAACGTGCCGACACGGGTTGGGTTCCAGACACCGTTTACGAATATTACCATGGATTTAACCCCGAGCAAGCAAACTGGAGAAGAAAACGTAATAATCGGCGGAAAAATAAAGCCGGAAAAATATAAAGATTTTCAAAAAGAAATGGATGTCCTAAACATTGCTTTTGCCGAATGCATGATGGAGGGCGATGCCAGTGGCCGGATATTCACTTTTCCTATCCCGACCTATAATATAACCAGCGAATTTAAATGGGACGCACCGGTGACAAATAAAATTTTTGAAATGACCGCGAAATACGGCATACCCTATTTTTCTAATTTTATTAATTCAGACATGAGCCCTGATGATGCTCGCTCTATGTGTTGCCGCCTGCGTTTGGATAATAGGGAATTAAAAAAACGGGGAGGCGGCTTATTTGGCGCCAATCCTTTGACCGGGTCAATAGGCGTAGTTACTATTAATCTGCCGCGAATCGGCTATTTATCACGGACAAAAGAGGAATTTTACGACCGTTTGTCTAATCTAATGCAAATTGCCCGCGAAAGCTTGGAAATAAAGCGCAAAGTAATTGAGGATTTAGCGGAAAACGGATTATATCCTTATGCCCGGCATTATTTAGTAAATATAAAAAAACGTTTTGGCGCTTATTGGCAGAATCATTTTTCAACGATCGGTATTATTGGCATGAATGAAGCTTTATTGAATTTTAAGCCCATAAAGCAGACAATAGCAACAAAAGAGGGAAAGGCTTTCGCTCTTAAGGTTTTAAATTATATGAGAGAGAAAATGATGGATTATCAGAACGCCACGAATAATTTATATAATCTAGAAGCTTCTCCGGCGGAAGGAGCAGCCAGACGGCTGGCTCGGTGCGACAAGGATAAATATCCGGATATTATCGCGGCTAACGAGGAAGTAGTAAAATCAGGCAGGGCGGCTCCATATTATACGAATTCATCCCAATTGCCGGTTAATTTTACCGATGATTTGTTTGAAGCTTTGGACTTGCAAGATGATATTCAAACCAGATACACCGGCGGAACAGTTTTGCATGCCTTTTTGGGAGAATCTTTACCTTCTCCGGAAGCAGTTAAAAAAATAGTGAAAAAAATTGCCTATAATTATAAAATGCCGTATTTTACAATTTCGCCGACGTTTTCAATTTGTCCAATACATGGCTATATTGCCGGTGAACATTATTTTTGTCCGGAATGCGACAAGGAGCTGGGTTTAAGCAAAGATAAAACCGCACTGCCCGCTCAAAGTCGGGAAGTGGAAAAAGAATTAAAAGAAACAGCAGATATTAATGCGGAGCCTGACATAGAAAGGGATATTATAAACGCGATGGCATAAGTTTGAACTAATAGTTTAAATAAATAAAAATAAAATTATTAGCCAAAGATTAATTAACAGCTTGTCGTAATTAATCTTTAGCTAATATAGAAAATTATGAGTCCAATAGAAACAAAAAGAACACCTTGCGAAGTATACAGTCGAGTCGTCGGCTATTATCGCCCGGTAAAACAATGGAACGACGCCAAGGAGGCGGAGTTTAATAACCGCAAAGCTTTTAAAATCGAAAAAGCATAATTTAAAGTATGGTAATTGGCGGATTGCAAAAATTCAGCTTATTGGATTACCCTGAACACCTGTCAGCAATAATTTTTACCCAGGGATGCAATTTTAGATGCCAATATTGCTATAACCCTATGCTTGTCAGGCCGATTAAGCCTAGCAAGTTCAATCATATTTCTTCTAAAGAAGAAAAAACAAAAGGCCATTCTCTAATTGAGGAGAATGACCTTTTTGTGTTTTTAAAAAAACGTTTAGGCAAATTAGACGCCGTGGTTATTACCGGCGGCGAGCCTACCTTACACAAAGATTTGCCGATATTTATTAAAAAGATAAAAAAACTGGGCTTTAAAGTTAAATTGGACACAAACGGTACTAACCCGAAAATGATAAAAAAATTGATAAAAGAAAAATTATTAGATTACATAGCCATGGATCTAAAGGCTGATTTTTCAAAATACGATTTAATAACCGGAGTACAGTCAAATTTGGAAAATATCAAAAAAAGTATTAAAATAATAATAGAAAGCGGCTTGGATTATGAATTCAGGACTACAGTTGTGCCTAAGTTGGTGGAATTAAGCGATATTAAGGCTATGGGGAAAACTTTAAGCGGAGCCAATAAATGGTATTTGCAGAAATTTCAATCAGACAAAGAGCTGGTAAACGACAGGTTTACCGGAATGGCCGGTTGCGGAGCCGGGGAAATGGAAAAAATGAAGCAAGAAGCCCTGAGACATGTTAAGTTTTGTGAAATAAGGTAATATAAAATAATATTAGGTATTACGCTTTTTTGTTGTTGCGGGCAACGGCACGATATAGAAATCCCGTTCCCTTATGTCATTGCGGGGAGGAAATACCGAAGGTATTGACGACGTGGCAATCCCGAGGCTAGAAATTACAACATTATTTTCTTATTAAACGTTTAAATCTCTGACAGCGGGATTACCACGCCGCTTCGCGGCTCGCAATGACAGTATAATTTTTTAACAAACGCATAATTTTTAAATAATTTCTATGGATGAAGACATAAAAAAAATACTGGAAAAAAATCAGGAAACAACTGAAGAAATTCTGAAAATCGCTAAAAAATTAAAAACCCATATGCATTTTCAGCAGCTTTTCAGTATTATAAAAATTTTAATTATTGCCATACCGATTGCGATTGGCATAATTTATTTGCCGCCGCTTTTAAGCGATTTATTGGACAGCTACCAGGAACTTTTAGGAATCGGCCAGGGAGTAAAAGAAATTAATCCCGGCAGTATTGATTTGAACAGCTTACCGCCCGACCTGCTTAATTTTTTAAAAAAATAAAAGGCTTAAAACGCCAGCCTTTTAAAGGTCTCTTGGCCCTTAAAAGGCTTTTTTATTTTATTTGAAAAAAAATTGAAATATATTATAATAAAAATTATATATATTTTAAAAACCGTGGCAAATAAGTCCGCGGTTTTTTTATTTAAATTAGTTTTTATTTTACAATTAACTAATCACTA
>QMNH01000038.1 GCA_003647675.1 Candidatus Falkowiibacteriota bacterium
TCGAGTTTTAAGCGTAAAGGCGGCACAAGTGGCGGCACTTTAGGAGTTTTAGGCACTTTAGGCGGGCGCTTTGGCGGCCTTCTTGGCGGGCCTTTCCTCGTCGTTGGGGGTTTCTTTGGCGGTTTCTTGCGCGTTGTTGTTCGACTGCTACCGCCCCCGCCGCCCGTCGGGGTTGTGTCCGTTACGGGTTCGGTTCGTTCTTTACTTCGGTTTACTATATCGGTGTCCGATATAGCCGACGTGTCGCTGTCGATTATGCTTTTAATTGCGTTGTCGAGGGCCGGCGACGTTCTTAAGCCCGCTCTTAAATCGCTTTTGCTTGCGTTAATTATAATTGACGCCGCGCCTAACTTTGCTACGATCGCTTCTATAAAATGGGTTTTAGCGTTAGTTGATAGTTTAGTATTTTGTTTGGCTTTTGTTATTGCTTTATTCGCTTGGGCTAACTTTCGCGCTAAGGCTTCGTTTACTTTAGTCGCGCTTTTTTCTCCGGATTTTAATATTGCTTTATGGACGCGCTGGCCTTGTTTATCTTGTGGTTTAGCGCGTGACTTAGAACGGCGCACGGTTTTAGCCGCCGGTTTGGCTTTTGCTTTAACTTTTGGTTTAACGTCGCGAAACTTTGCGTTTACTGTTTTAGGTTTAGCCAATAGTTGCGGGTTTGTTGCGTGTGTCTTTTGTGCTTTGCCCGTTGCACGTTTAGGCGTTACGTCTATAACTTTGCCGCTACGTCGTGGAATTTTAGGAAGTTTAAGCGGTTTTTGTGGTTGTGGTCGTGCCTGTCGGCTTTTTTGTACTCTTCGTTTAACTACTTTAAATTTAAGGGGCTTGCTTTTTTTGCCCGTCGTCGGTTTCTTGTGCCGCCCTATTTGTTTTAATACTAATTCGGGTTTACTTCGAGGGGTAACGCCTTTTTTAGGGGTATGGTTTAAATTTAATGTTTTTTGTAATCTTTTAGACAATAATTTAAGGCCGCTTCTTTGTGTCGCGGTTTGTACGCCGTTATTTCCCACTTTTATTAAGGCCTTTGTGTCTTTTTGTACTTGTTTAATGGCTTTTTGTGGCACTTTTTGTTTATTTAGTTTAGACATATTGTGTTTTATTCTTTTCGCTAAAAACGTAAACGTTCTTTTTTGTTTTTGGGTTTGCCGGCCTTGTCGTGCTATCTTTTCAACTCTCGCAACATCTTTTTTTAATTGCTTGGCTATATTGTCGGTTTTTGGTTGTTGTTGTTGTTGGGGCGTTTTCTTTTTGGCGGCGGCCTTTTGTCGTCGTGCGTTACGTTTAGAGAGTTTCGGTTTTGAAACTTTTATAATCGGTTCTTTTGCCATTTCTAAGCGTTGCTGTTTGCTTAAATTGTGACGCGCGGCGCGTTTTGCTTGGCTTACGACGTCGGGGCGCGGTTCTTGTGGGTTGGGGCGTTTTCTTGCTTTTGGCGTGGGTTTAGCTTTTGGGTGCGTGTTTTTTAATTGTGTTTTAAGTGCGTTTATTTTTGCTCTAAATAAACCCTTATCGCCTAATTTATTTTTAGGTAATTTAGTTATTGCATTTTCTAACGTTTCGATATTTTTTACTATTTCGCCCTGTTGGCGGGTTAAACGTTTGTTTTCGGCGGCGGCCGCTCTTTTCTGTTGTGTTTTACTTATTTTTTTAACAGTTATTTTTTTTCCTTTTTCCGTTAATAAAAACTTATCTTTACTCTTTGCCTTTTTGCCGCTTCGTGTTTTTGCTAAATGTGAGGTTTTGCCTTTTGTGAATTGGTCGGCGTTGCGTTTAAAGTGTTGGCGCTGTGCAAGTTCTCGGCTTGTGGCGTCGGTGTTTTGTTTAAATTTACCGCCCGCGCCGCGTCGTGGTTCTTTTCGTGTGTGTGTTCTTAGTCGGCCGGTTCCCCTTTGCCTTGTACCTCGTCCAGTACTGCCGCGTTTATCTTTCCATAACGATAAACGGCGGTTTATCTTCGGGGCTGTTAGCGTTTTGTTTGCTGTCGTTAATATTTTAACGGTGCCGTTCCTCGATACCTTCGCCATTTTACCGGCTTTATTTATTATTACTTTGCCGCTTAAACTTTTTGCGGCACTACTGCCACTACTGGGCATTTTTGCGACGCTATGCACTTTAGGCTTTAATCTGCTTGCGGCGGGTAGTGCGGCGAAAGTGAGGGCGGCCGCGACGTTAATAATGGCTTTCGGGTTCGCTTCGATTTTGCCCGTTATCTTATTACGTTTAACAACGGCCAAATTATCGGCGGCGTTGACTGCGGCTTCACCGAAAGCTAACTCCTTAAAAAATTTCTTTCCTTGTTTGCTTTTTATATTTTGTATGCCGGCGTCGACTAAGAAGGCGCTTTTTAATGCGGCTTGTAAACCGGCGGCGCCTAAATCTACGGTTATGGCTTTACCGGCTTTAAAACCTAATTCGCCGCCGCGTATTGCTATATCTGCGCCAGTTAGTCCGGCTTTAACGCCAACGCGTACGGGTTGCGCCATCATTTTAATTAAACGACGTAGAGCGGGTTTACCTTTTAGTTTGCCAAACTTTTTTATTTTTAATAGTTTTTTAAAATTGTCGTCTATATCTTTTATTAAGGCTTTTCGTGCGTTCTGTCCTCTTTTGCTGCGGGCGTCACCGGCGGCGGCGCGTTCGTTGTGTTTTTTATCTAAATTTAAAATAGCTTGTGCTTTATCTTCTAGGCGTGTTAATTGTTTTTCTTGTTGCGCTGTTGGTACAAAGTTCTTTTTTTGAGTGGCCGCTTTTTCTTGTCGAAGTTGTGCGGCTATTTGGTTAATAGTCGTAACGCGTGGGCCGGCGTTGCTTTGCTTGGCTTCTTTGTCGCGTTTAATCTGCGCCGCTATTTGTGTAATGGTTCGCGGCTGTCGGGTGCGCTTGCTTTGTGTTTGCGCGTTCTCGGCCGTTTTTTTTCGTAAAACTGCGCGGGCGCGTTCTTTTGCGCTTTGCGTTCTAATTGTGAAGTTTTGGGGTAGTTTGCCGGCTTTTTGTAAAGCGCGGGCTTGTTTAGAAGTTAAAGACGTGCCACGTTTGCGCCGTAGTCCTAATTTAGCGCGGGCTAAGTTTTGGTTAGCTTCGTTTTGGTTTCTTACGAATTTAGAAATAAGTTTGTTATTTGTTAAGGCGTCGAGTTGATTAAATAAACTGTTGCGTCTACTTTTCCACTCGTCAAAGGTGCTATTTTCTCGAACACGTTTAATTTTAGCTTCTTGCGCTTTAATTTTCTCGTTATGCGCGGCGTAACGGTCGCGGGCTTCGTTAAATTTACTTTGCCACTTAGAAACGGCCGTTTTTTGATTAGTAGCGGCGGCGTTGGGTTTATTACTCTCACTCACCACAAGGGGCGCGGTTAGTTTAGGTTTGTTCGCCGCCGCTATAAGTTGGTTAGCTTCTCGTTGAGTTAAACCGGCCGCTTTCTGTTGCCGTCTAAGTTCGGATTTAAACGGAAAGTTAACGGCGTTATTTCTTTTGATACGCGTAACCATAAAAAAGCAATATTAAACTTACTTAAAAAGGTTAAATTCTTTTATCCGAATTTCCCCTTAAAAAAGTTAAAAGCGTTGATTATGTCAAGCGCTATATTTTGGAGTACTTCTAGGATAAACGGCATAAAGATAAAAGGCGGGAGTTCGTAAAATGGAACTTTTACGGGTTTGCGTGTCCTCTCCCGCCCATAGTGAGGAATAGGCCGATTTATTTAACGTTTTTTATTTCCAAGCGTCGTTTGGGTTCATTTTCTTCGAGTGTGTAGCGAATGGGCCGAACGTTTGCAACCAATAATTAAGGATCGTGGTTAACTTTTGAATTTTAACGAGGAAACGGGCGTTTTTTTCTGTATCGTCACTTATAATTAAAATTTCGTAGTCTACGGGGTTTATGGAAACATTGTTAAAAAAAAGTTTAGGGTTTTCTTGTTCTGTTAAAAGCCATTGATCGAATAAGCCACAAACGGAATTATAACACATAGAAAGCGCGGCCGCGTGTTCAATTAGATTATGTTTAAGGTTAGCGCCGCCGTTTAAGGCCCTCGTCGTTTTGCTTGTTTGCTCTAAAAGGATTTTATAGGCGTCGAGTTGGGTTTTAAGGTATTCCCAATTTTTGGCGCTCTCAAAGTCGATTTTTTGGGTTATTTCGTTTTGGTTAGCCATTCGTACACGCGCTCCGGCACTATAATAACGTATTCGTCTTTGCCGCTAAAATGGAATAAGTCCTTTATTTCCATTGGGCGCACGTCGGTAAGTTTACAATTACACTTATCAATTTTACGCTGGCCCTCTTGAATCGTTATACTTAGCCTTAAATTTGAATCCGTCATTTTAAACCTTTTGCACTTTTACGCCGTAATATTTGCCGCTCTCGTCCTTAGTCCAAGCGTGTTCTTTTGACATCATACGCCAAAATTTGGCTTTAAGCGGGTTGGTAACGTAAAATTTACGATTTGCGCCGCCGCTTCGTTGCGTTACTTTAAGCAATTTAAAACCCTCTTTGGCGCGGGGCCTTATTGCGTGGGCCGCCCGTTGTGCGTTTTAGGCGCGGTTTGGTCTTTGCGATTACGATTTTAAGGCTTTGCTCGTCTATGCCGACTTCTTCCGGCAATTTTCCTTCTTTAGTGGCTTTTGGGGCTATTGTGTACTGAATGCAACCGTTATAAAATTCTGTTTTTGCTACGGCTACGCCTTTAACTCCCGTATGAATACATTGGACGGTATCGCCTAATTTTATTAGTTTTCCCATTTTTACACCTTGCAGTTTTGTATTACTATTTCTGCGATTTTGCGCGGTAGCCAATCATAGTTTAAGAATAGCAACAACAAAATACCGCCGCATATTCCGATCAGTAAATAAAACACATACCGGTTTTTAAGAATAAATTCCTTAAACATTGACATTAAGGCCTCAGAAGCTATAATGGCCCTTATCAAGTTTGGCGGGTTTACAACACTATTTTTTAGTGGTAAAATATAAGGGTGATTTTTGAGCGTCACCGTTTCGCCGGTCTTTGGGTTCGTATATTGAAACGTGCCGTTTATGGGTACGCTCTCGAACTTTTCACCGACGGGCTTAAGGCTTGTTTGGTGATAATACACGCCGCCGCTTACTTTGCTATCGTTAGCGTCGTAAATAAGCCACGAATACCCGAACATTTTAGGGCCTTTAAGGACGTCATCGCACCAATAAAAAGACTTTTGCGAATCGTTGCCTTTAATGTGAGTTACGCCTTCGGTTTTTCTTATTAGTTTAGGGAAACCTATTTCGTCGCCGACCTTAGTAAAAAATAAAGCATAATCGTTTTTATTTTTGCGATTTAAGGCCATTCCTAAACGAATATACTTAAAATAAGCAACAATAATAAACAATAATAAAAATATAATTGCGAAAAATACCGACGTAAACACGACCAATAACGTAATACTAACATTAACCATTTTTATTTATTCCCCTTGCTTATTTTCTGTTTAATAAAAATTTCAAATTGTCGCGAAACAATAAGCCCGCGCTTGTCACAATAGGCGCGAAACTGTTTATATAATTTTTCGTCGACTTTGAGCGTAACGTTTTTTTTCATTTTTCTAATATCATACGAATTTTATTATTGTTTTCGACGTACTTTTTTATTTTGTACTTGTGCCAACGGTTATATAACGAGCAAAAACGAACAAACACGATAACGCCGTTTTTAGTATCTTCGGCGAATATTTCGATTTTATCCGGTATATTTTTAACCATTATAGCCGGCCGTTAAACTTTTGCCCCCGAATATGCCGTTTAAGGGTGCGTATAATGTACGGTTCAACGTCGCCGTCCTCTTTGGCCGCTAACCTCTCTAAATCGTAGAATGTGGCTTTATTTATATTTATTTGTATTTGTACCGTGTCCGTCATTGTGGCACGCCCTTATAACTTGGAAACATACGCAATATAACCACGCCAACGACAATATAAATTAAAAATAAAATTATTTCGTTCATTTTTTTTCTAACCCTGTTCTTTTTCGTTAAACTGCTAATTCTGCATAAGGTTTTTGAGCGTGTTTATTATAGTATTCTTCATTTAACGAAGAGGTTGCATCTAAATACCATTGGTGTAATTCTTCGGGTTGCACGGCGGGCGTCATTGTTTCATTTTCTCCAAATTTCCAACAGCATATCTTGCTCTTTGATGAGCAGCAGCATAATGTCCTTCTCTGACATTATCTAAAGCAATCATAAGATTACTTTCTGCAGCATTTCTCCAATCAACATATTCACTCATCGGCGGACACCTCTTTAGGCTTGGCATTTGCTAAACGGGCCATCTTTGCGACGGGCCGCAAAGAAGCCAACGCCAGTAAAACGTATTCCTTCAAATCTAGCTTAAACGTGGCCGCGTCGGGTTTAAACTCGTTAAAAATGCTTTCTCCCGTGATAAAAGCGGCGTTGCCGTCGTTGTATTGTTCGACGTATTGCTTTAAGACTGCATTAATTAAAGCGCTCGTTGGTATCGCTTTAAACTGCGCGATCGTTTCGAGTTCCTCTTTTAAGGTCGGCGGGTTGAATTGTAGGCTATAAGGCATTATTCGGCCCCCTCGTCGCTTAATTTGACGCGCGTTATTGTTTGCCCGTTTATTTTAAACTCTCCATTATCGACGTAATAGTTTTTAACAAATTTTGTTAAAGGTAACTCGCCAATATCGTATTTTAAGAGGAGCGCCTTAAATATGGGCTTTAAGTCGCGGCTTTCCTCAACCGGAATGCTCATTAAAAAATCGTTGATTGCGGCGCGGGCTTCTTTTAGTTGTTTGTTTGGATTTGTTGGCATTTTATTTATCCTCTTTGCGCGTAAATACGCCGCCTAAAGTTGTTACTATTCCGTAATGGTTAACCTCAATATATTTTATTTCGTTGGTCATTTTGTTAATTCCTCACTATGATAAAAAGGGGGGGTTTTTTTCCTTTATAAGTATTTAGCAACAAAACCAGTTTATTTATAAACAAAAAAATAAACCCCCCTTAGGCTCTACAGGCGTTGCTGCTTATAGTTATAGTTACTATGATAGTAACTATACTACTACTACTACTACTACTACAAAACTAAAAGGGGGTTTTTTTGGTTCAGAATAATTTATATATTTGTGAATATTTGCGAATCTATGCCAAAAGGACGCAAGCCAATACATTTAATTTCGGATAACGGCCTAAGAAATAACTTAGATCATATAATTAATAGATCAAACAACGGGCGGGCTTCTTATATCGTAGTTTTTGGCCCAACGCGCTCCGGGAAAACTACCTTATCTTTCCAATGCGCTAAATATATCTGTAACGCCCTAAAAAAACCGCTAACCTTAGATAACAACGTTTTTTTTAATACTGGTAAAATGCTAAAACAAGCCCAAAACGGCGAACGTCAGCAAGTTTTAGTTTTAGACGAAGCGAGTTTCGACCTTTTAAGCGCCGATTGGGGTTTAAACCAAAAAAACCAACTTGATTTTATGAAAATGATTTTTACCGGCGCCACGCTGGCCCACGTTTATTTTATTTTAATCCCGCCGGTTGATCGCCTTAACAATGCGATTATTTACGACGAACACACGCGCGCGCTTGAAACATACGATAACAAATACGGCAAGCCCGGAAATTTTAAGGCTTATAATAATGAAAGTCTAAAATATAAATATGAAATGCTCAAAGCTAAAAAATACCGCGACGCGCGACGCGTCCACGTTCCCTTTTATGGCCGTTTCAATAAAGATTTAAGTTTTATCGACCTCGAAGAATACGAAAAACGAAAGCTAAAGGCTATAAACGAGTTGGGCGGTGTCAAGGACGACAAAAAGATTAATACATTGTGGCGCGATCGCTTCGTAGAACTCACAAAGGGCCTAAAAGCCGATAAGGGCTTTGCTGTAAAGGATATCACGGGCCTAATAGATGGATTTAATAATAGTATGTTGCGGGCCGTATGGCAAAATAACGGTTAAGTAAGGTTTACTTTTAACAATATACAGAGATTAAGGGATTATGCCAGAATCTCCCTTACATTAATTAATTTGATAAAAAAAACAAAATAAGTAAGGAGAATAAAGGAAAATGGATAATATAGACCTTTCAGAAGTTCAACAGAAGGCGGCCGAAGGCTTAGCAAGCCAAACCGCATACGACGAGATCGGTTTAAACGATAAAATGATCGAACCCTATATTAAAGAAGGGTACAGCGATCACGTTAACCGAAACATACAAAACGGCAACTTTACTGTTCCTCAATTTAACGAATATATGGATCATTACAATTTAAGCCTAACGTGGTTAGACGTGCCGGCCGACTTTGGCGGGTGCGACTTCGCCCACAAGTTAGCCGAAACAAAGCTTAAA